>CAMOUZ010000034.1 GCA_946626795.1 uncultured Clostridia bacterium | reverse complement strand
AGTCTTGAAAGACCTATTCGGCTGTTTCTCTCATTATTTCGCGTATTCTACGCTCCTCAACTCGCGAATCACGCTGACCTTGATCTGTCCGGGATATTCCAACTCGTTTTCAAGGGTCTTCGCGATTTCTTTTGCGATGAAATAAGTCTTGGTATCATCCACCTTCTCGGGTTTGACCATAACGCGGATCTCCCTGCCTGCCTGTATCGCAAAAGACTGCTCAACACCATCGAAGGAATTGGCGATCTTCTCGATATTTTCAAGTCTCTTGACATAGTTTTCGAGAGACTCTCTTCTTGCGCCGGGTCTCGCCCCGCTGATCGCATCTGCGGCTTGAACGATAACAGCTTCCACCGTCTTCGCTTCCACATCGCCGTGGTGCGCTTCAATGGCGTGAATAACGGCTTCGCTTTCCTTAAATTTCTTTGCAAGCTCCACGCCGATCGCGACGTGCGTACCCTCGATCTCATGATCGACCGCCTTACCGATATCGTGGAGAAGTCCCGCCCTCTTGGCGATCTTCACATCCGCGCCGATTTCCGCGGCGATCATCCCGGCGAGGTGAGACACTTCGATCGAATGTTTAAGGACGTTTTGTCCGTAGCTCGTCCTGAATTTCAGCCTGCCGAGTATCTTCACAAGCTCGGGATGGAGTCCATAGACCGCGACGTCGAAAGCCGCTTCTTCGCCTGCGTCTTTCATCTGGTTCTCGATCTCATTTTTCACCTTCTCGACAGTCTCTTCGATGCGCGCAGGATGAATTCTTCCGTCGCTCATCAATCTTTCGAGCGCGACGCGACCGATCTCTCTTCTGACAGGATCAAAGGCGGATATCGTTACGACATCCGGCGTATCGTCGATGATGACGTCAACGCCCGTCGCATTCTCGAAAGAACGGATATTTCTGCCCACTCTGCCGATAATCCTACCCTTCATCTCATCGCTGGGAAGTGGGACGACGGAGACGGCGATCTCGGAGGCATGATCCGTAGCGCAACGCTGAACGGCAAGCGCCACGATCTCTCTCGCTTTGGACTGCGCGCCCTCCTTTGCATTGGATTCGATCTCCTTCGCCATCGCAACGGCGTCTTTTTTCGCGTCTTCGAGCATGTCGTCAAGAAGGACTTTTTTCGCCTCTTCGCGACTCATCCCCGAAACCCTTTCGAGCTCGACGATCATCTTATTGTGCGATTCGGCGACTTCATTCTCCTTTCTTTCGATCTCGGACTCTCGAACGTTAAGCGCTTGCTTCGCATTCTCAACTTCGCTCAGTCTTCTGTCAAGCGTATCTTCCTTACGGGTGATCGCCTCTTCTCTCGAAGCGACGCGTTGTTCCAAGCGCTGGACTTCCGCGCGCCTTTCACGGACCTCTTTGTCCGTTTCGGAGCGCATTCTGTGTTGCTCCTCTCGCGCCTCGATCAATGCTTCTTTACGCATCGACTTCGCTTCTTGTCTGCTTTCTTCCAATATTCTTGTTGCTTCCGCTTTTGCATTGCCAAGTTTCTTTTCGACAAACAACTTATATAGTACAAATCCGAGCACTGCGCCGACGATCAAGCCGACCACAGCGAATATTGCGCCTATACCTGCGGAAGAAACGCCGAGAAAAATTTGATTTTTCATTCTTTGTTCCTCCTGAAAATTTATTATTAACGGCAGGATTTGCCGATAATGACTATATTATTTTGTAGCTGTTTCCAGCTTTTCACGGACGGCTTTCTCCACCTCCGCATAGAGCTCGGGATCGCCTTTTAAGAGTGCGATCACCTTATCTCTGCCTTGTCCGATCTTCTCGTCTTTATAACTGATCCAAGATCCGCTCTTGACGAAAACGCCGAGATCGATAGCGAGATCGATCAAACTGCCTTCTTTGGAAATGCCTTGTCCGAAAATGATCTCGAACTCCGCCGTTCTGAAAGGAGGCGCAAGCTTATTCTTCACGACTTTTACCGTCGTTTTATTTCCGACCGCGATGCCGCCGTCTTTCAACACGTCTTTTTTACGAACGTCGAGACGGATGCTGGAATAGAATTTCAACGCCTTTCCGCCCGGAGTCGTCTCGGGATTTCCGAACATAACGCCCACTTTTTCGCGAAGTTGGTTGATGAAAATGACGCAGGTCTTGCTCTTATTGATGACAGCGGTCAATTTACGGAGCGCCTTAGACATTAAACGCGCCTGCGAACCGACCGTAAGCTGTTCCATATCCCCCTCTATCTCCGCCTTGGGCGTGAGCGCCGCCACACTATCGATGACCACGATATCCACGGCGTTACTGCGCACCAAATAATCGGCGATATCAAGGGCCTGCTCTCCGTTATCCGGCTGAGAAATATAAAGATCTTCGGTATTGACACCGAGCTTCTTTGCGTACTCCGGATCGAGCGCATGCTCCGCGTCGATGAAAGCCGCCGTTCCGCCGAGCTTCTGCGCCTCCGCCACTACGTGCAAAGAAACCGTTGTTTTACCGCTGGATTCCGGTCCGTAGATCTCTACGATCCTACCACGCGGAAGTCCGCCGATCCCGAGGGCGTAATCCAAGGCAAGGCAACCCGTCGGAATAACGTCCACTTTCACGTTATAGCCGTCGCCGAGACGCATAATCGAACCTTTACCATGGGCTTTCTCGATCTGTTGGATCGCTTGTTCGAGAGCTTTTCTCTTCTCTTCGAGCCTCTTTTCATCCAGGGGCTCACCTATTGTTCTCGTTTTTTCTTCCATAATTTTCTCCTATTTGATTTTTTATAGTAAGTAGCGCGCCGAAACGCGGATTTCTACTCAATTACCATATTCTCGAAATCGGTCGGCTTCACGATCCTTTTCCATAAGAGGAAAAGCGCGGTATTCGCCGCCAGATTTCTTATTTCTTCGCGGTCCCCTTTGAAGAAAAGCTCGTTTGCCGTCACTTTCATTTCATCCGCGATGCCGATATAAGTCAGACCGACAGGCTTCTCTTTTGAGCCGCCGGAAGGTCCTGCTATCCCCGTCGTGGAAACCGCGATATCCGAGCCCGCCTTAACAAGTCCCGTCGCCATCTGTCTTGCCACCTCCGCAGATACAGCTCCGAACGTAGCGAGCGCATTTTTATCCACGCCGAGACGCGCGGCTTTCGACGCGTTACTATAAGTGACCAGCCCTTCGATAAGGACTTCGCTACACCCCGGCACGGAGACCAAGCGATCCGTGACAAGCCCGCCTGTCAAACTCTCGGCGACGGAAAGGGTCCTACCGTAAAAGGCAAGACGATCGATGATGCATTTCGCAAGGGACTCGTCTTCGTCCGAATAAATCGAGCCGTAAAAAGCATTTCCGATCAGTATCTCCAAGCGATGCGACTCGGACGAGGGACAAGTCAGCGTGATTTTCGCGTCGAGGTATTTTTCTTCCACCTCGAATTCGGCGTCACCCCCGATCTCAGTGAGTTTTTCCATTATATCTTCGCGCGAATAGCCGAAAAGCTTGTAGACACGTTTTTCAGTCTCCATTCTTGCCCCCTTCCGTGAGCACGTGAAGATTTTTCACAACGTAATTCACGCCGGAAATCACGGTGAAAAGCGCCGCCAATGCGAAGATCACGCTTCCCGCAATGCGTATCGTCTCATGAAACTCTCCGATCATAATGACAGGAATGGCAACGTTCGTGAATATTGTTTTCAACTTTCCGAACTTGTCCGCGGCAAGGATCTCGCCTTTATGCGCGGCAAGGGTGCGGAAAGCGCCGATCCCGATCTCTCGCGCGACGATGACGGCCGTAAGGATAATGCCGGCGGGATCGCATTCGATGAGCCCGCTTGCCGCTTCCAAAATCAAAAGACAACACGCCAATACCTTATCCGCTATGGGATCGAGGAGTTTGCCGAGAGCGGTCACTTCTCCTCTTTTCCGCGCCACTTTCCCGTCGAACATATCGGTGATCGCAGCAAGCACAAATATAATCGCGGCGATCAGACGGTGATATGCAAAAGGAACGTAGAATAAAACTACGATGATCGGCAAAGCAAGTATTCTGGAAAGTGTGATCTTCGTTGCTAAATTCATTCTTCATCCTCCGCACATTTTCCGTAAAGATCGAGTTTTTTTGTCTTCTCGATCAAGACGTTATACGTCTCGCCGACTTGCGCAACAAAATCGGACGTGAAATATACTTTTGCGTCACCGTCGGGCATCGTCTTATCCGTATGTCCGTAGAAAAGCTCTTTGTCATAGTCTATCCCATCATAAATCACGTCGATTTTTTCCCCGATCATAGACTTCGCTTTTTCTTCCGCAATGCGAGACTGCAAAGCTCTTACGACGGAAAGCCTTCTCTGCTTCTCCTTATGCGGAATCTGCTCTTTCAGCTTGGCAGCGGGCGTGCCGTCTTCCCTCGAATACGCGAAGAAGCCGACTTGATCCAACTTTTCCTCTTCCAAAAATCGACACAATGCCTCAAAATCGGATTCGGTCTCACCGGGAAAGCCCACCATAAAGGTGCTTCTGATCGCGATCCCGCTTGTTTTCGAGCGGATATATGCCACCCGGCTTTTCAAAGACTGCGCCGTATCTTTTCGGTTCATTCTTTTTAAAACGGCGTCCGAAGCATGTTGCATCGGCATGTCTATGTATTTCGCCATCTTGGGTTCCTTGTCGATATAATCGATCAATTCGTCCGAGCACATATCGGGATAGCAATACAAAAGCCGAATACGCTCCAAAGGAAGTGCCGCAAGGTCTTTCAAGAGATCCAAGAGCTCCGACGCTCCGCTTCTGTCCGTCCCGTAACGCGTGACATCTTGCGCAACGAGGATCAGCTCTCTCACCCCCTGAGCGATGAGCTCCGACGCTTCCTTGACAAGATTCTCTTTCGTTTCGCTCCGATATCTACCGCGAATGGAAGGAATGGCGCAAAAGGTGCATCGATTGTCACAACCTTCCGCGATCTTCAAATATGCGTAGTGATACGGTGTCGTTATCACGCGGTCGAAAGACTGTTTCGGCATGCTTTCGTCTCCGCTGAGAATGACGCGTTCTCCCCTTTCCAAACGATCGAGCACTTCACCGACCCGATGATAAGTCGTATTCGGAAGGATGGCGTCGACTTCCGAAAGCCCGTCTTCCGCCGCGATTTCTTTGAAATAACGCATGGGCAGGCAACCTGCGAGAATGACATATTTCACATTTCCGCGCGCTCTTGCTTCGAAAACGGCATTTAAACTCTCTTTTACCGCGCTTTGCAAAAAAGAACAAGTATTGACGACAACGGCGTCGGCATCATCATAATCATTCACGATGATATGCCCCGCGCGAGACGCGAATCCCAGCAGATTTTCCGTATCGACTCTGTTTTTATCGCATCCGAGCGAGACCGCGCCTATTTTCATCTGCTTTCATCTCCTTCGATTCCATCGTCATTGTATATCTCGTAGTATTGCTCCTTCGTAAGAAGAACGGCGCGAGGCTTGTTCGAAGCGTCGGTCGGTCCGATATATCCTCTGTCCTCCATTATGTCGATGATACGCGCCGCACGGGCATATCCCAAGCGGAACTTGCGTTGAAGTTTGGAAATGGAAGCTTGTCCGGACTCAATCACAAAGAGCAAAGCGTCTTGCAAGACCTCGTCCTCTTCATCTCCATTCTCCACGTTCGTCGGCAAAGCGGACGGGTCCTGCTCCGTCGGCTTCTCGGCTTGAATGATCTTCTCCGCTTCCCCATCAAAGCTGCAATCGTTATGCTCTTTGATATAATTCACGATAGACAAGACTTCATCGTCAAGGAAAGGACCTTGGAGACGAATTGGCTCGCCGCCGTTCGGCGGGCAATACAGCATATCACCGTTTCCGAAGAGAGACTCCGCTCCGCTCTTTTCGAGTATAGTACGCGAGTCATTCATCGACGTGACTTTAAAGGCGATACGGGTGGGGATATTATTCTTGATCGTGCCGGTAATAACGTCAACGGACGGTCTTTGCGTCGCAACGACGAGATGGATGCCCGCGGCGCGCGCCTTGCTCGTCAAAGAATTGATTTTATCTTCCACGTCCTTCTTCGCACGGGTCATAAGATCCGCCATTTCGTCGACGATAATGACGATGTAATACATCTTTTTGCCGCCGTTTTTCTTCTGCAACTCATTATATTCGGCAATATTGCGGCAGCTGTTCTCTTGCAAAATGTCATAGCGGCGTTCCATCTCGTTTACCGCCCAAGTCAGAGCGTTGATGGCCTTGCTGACTTCCGTGACGGTATTGGGCATAACCATATGCGGCATATTTTTATAAACGGAAAGCTCCACCTTTTTCGGATCGATCATAATGAAACGAACGAATTCCGGCGAATAATGATAAAGGATGCTGCAAATGAGGACATTCAAGCAAACGCTCTTTCCGCTGCCCGTCGAACCTGCCACCAAAAGGTGCGGCATCTTCAAAAGATCCCCGTATACCGCGCGACCGGAGACGTCAACGCCGATCGCGAAATAAAGCTTATTTTCTTTCTCGAATTCGGGCGCATTGATCAAAGAACGCAGTCCGATCATCGAAGTCTTCTCATTCGGGACCTCGAATCCAACCGCATCCAAGCCGGGCACGGAAGGAATAATACGAATATTCTTTTCGATCTTCAACTTACGCTTGATGTCCTTTTCGAGCGGCGTGAGTTTATTCACGGACATATTGTCGGGAAGGCTCACGGCAAATTGGGTAAAAGTCGGACCCGTTTTATGATCGATGACTTCGGAATGAATGTTGAAAGACGCCAAAGCCTGCACCAGCGCTTCACCTTTTTCTTCCACGCCTTCTTCGTCCTTCATTGGTGGATATTCCGTTAAGAAATGAACGGGCGGCGCCGTATAAGGTCTCATCGGGGCTTCTTCCATCGCCTCAATCATATCAACCTGCTCCGCCTTCTTCGGCGGGATATAAGAATTCTGTTGCGAAGGCGCCGACGGAGAACGATGCGTACCTCCGATGTCGGAACGCGGTTTGCGCTGACGAATAATCGGAGCAATCTCTTCCTCTTCCTCCGGCGCATCGTAAGACATATCTTCGAGAGGCGTAGGCGCCACGGGGCGCGGCGTCGAACGATACAGGGGAGCCTGTGCCTCTCGTTTCGGTTCTACGGGCTTCATCGAAGAAGCGTCACTCGGCGTGATGGTGGCACGCGGCGGAACATAAGGCGTCTTTCCCTCTTCTTCCGTTTCTTCCTCTTCTTTTAAAAAGATATCTTCATCATCCGTCTCAGGCTCGAAAGTTTCCTCCGTTTCGATCGGCGGAATGATCTTAGGCGTTTCTAGTGCGACTTGTTCTTCTTCCGTTTCGGGAAGAGACGTAGGCGTCATCGGCGCTGGATCCTCTCCGATAAACTTTTCTCTTGCCATACGCGGCGCGGCATTTTGCTCATTCACCCTTTTGAGATCATCCAAATCTTCGATAATGTCCACGGATCCACGAACGGGCCTTTTCTTGGGAAGGTCGGCAAGCGGCGTCGGGCGCAAAGGCACCTTCTTGGGCTCTTGTGGCGCGCCGTATGTAGGCTCTTCGGGAATTACGCTCTTTAAACGTTCCTCGCCATAGAGTTTTTTCGAAGCTTCGGCACGCTCCGTAGCGTGACGCATAAAGCGCGGCATTTCTTCATCCACCGCTTGATAAGTCGAATCGGAACGCAAAGGCGAGCGTCTTTCTTCGGAGGGATCGGGGACGAAAGTGGGATCGTATTCGTCATCGTAATCAAACGAGGCGGGACGATCATCGCGATAAGGGCTGTACCTTTCCGGCGTTACGGGAGGAACTGCGGAATCACCGAGGACGGATGAGGTATCGTGCACGTCGAAGAGCTGATAAGACTCCTCGGGCTTTGAGAGTCCTCGCCTTCTTTTAATCACGTCGGCGTCTTTCTCGCCTTGCCTTACTTTGTCCACGAAGAGACGAAGCGGCGCCTCTTCTTCCTTTCCTTTCTTTCGAAGCGTTTTTTTCCACTTCGTCGCACCCTGTGCGTCGGCTTCGCTTTCCGATATCTTCATCAAGGGAAAAAGCGCAAGGAAAAGAACGACGAAAAAGAGCACCGCCATAGGAATGGCTGCATATTTCCCCATCAAAGCAAGCACGGGATATACGACCACCGCCAAAACGGCGCCGCCCGCCGTTCCCGAACCCTCGGCATAACAAGAGGACAAATAGCCCGAGAAACTCGGCTCCGCGAGAGCGGCATAGAGTTTGTGCGAAGTGACGATTTGAAGATAACAGAAGAACACGAGGGAAAGCATCGCCGCAAAGAATATGAAACGCGCTTTTTTCCTCAGCTTCAAAAGGCGAAAGCCGAAGACCACGACGGCGGCAAGTAATACCGCGATTAAGAGATACGCCGAGAAGCCGAATACTCCCGTTAAAAAGGTCTTGATGGGACCGCCGACAAGGAGCCCAACCAACGCGACTGCCAAAAGAAGAACCGCGATCGCCACGATCACGAAACTCTTTTTTTTCTTTTCCGGTGCTCTGCGGTCTCTTCTCACGGGAACCTCCTATCTGAGAATTTTCGAGATATCGCACGTCGGCTTTTTCCCGACGTAACCGATACCGATCTCTTTTGTGTCGAATATTTCGGGGAGCAAAGCGTTGACGTCTTCAAGTGTAAGCGTCTCGATCTCACGCAAACTTTTCTCCACCGAGAAAGGTTCCTCGAAAAAGAGCGCGCGTTTTCCCATCGAACGCATTATGGAAAGGCTGTTTTCCTGTCCCATAACAAGAGAGCCTTTCACTTGCTGTTTCGCCCGTTGAAAATCTTCCTCCTCCAATCCGACTTTTAAAAGATTCTTTATACTACGCATAACGGACGTCAACGCTTTATTGAGGTTCTTCGGGTTTGTGCCGAAATACAAACAAAGCGCGCCCGCGTCCTCATAAACGGCTGGGTACGTAAAGATCGAATAAACCAGACCTTGCCGTTCTCTCACCTCTTGGAAAAGACGACTGCTCATCCCACCCCCGACGGCGCAACTGAGCACATTAAAAGCGGGGATGCTTTCGCTCAAATACGAAACGGCGGGGAATGCCAAAGTAAGATTCGCCTGCTCGATATTTTTAACGGAAGAAACGATCTGCCCACCGAAATGCGTCGGGAGATCATAAGACCGCCTCGTATGTCTCCTCGAAGGGAACGTAAAATATTTTTCCGCAAGCTCGATCGCACGCTCTTTGGAGATATTTCCACAAACGGAAAGAACGATATTCTCCGCAACGTAATGCTGGGAAACAAACGATTCGACGTCGGAAGAAGAGAATTTCTTTACGTTCTCGGGCGTGCCGAGGATCGTGAGTCCGAGCGGACATCCTTTCCAAAAAGAAGCGGAACAAAGCTCCTGCGAAAGGTCATCCGGAATGTCATTCACCATGCTGATCTCTTCAAGGATAACGCCTCTCTCTTTATCAAGCTCTTCGGCAGGAAAAGCGGAATGAAGGAGGATGTCGGAAAGCACGGCGGCACATTCTTCGACGGTATCATCCAGGCATTGGAAATAATATGCCGTTACTTCTTTGGAAGTGTAGGCATTCATATTCGCGCCGAGCGCATCTGCCTCTTTCACGATGTCGAATGCCGAACGCGTCTCCGTTCCCTTGAACATCATATGCTCGGTAAAATGAGCGATGCCGTTATCCGACTCCACTTCGTTTTTACTTCCGATTTTTACGAATACGCCCATTGAAACCGAATGGACGTACGGCATATTTGCAAATGCGAGACGCAAGCCGCTCGACAATGTTATAACTTCGATCATACATTTATTATACATAATAAAAAATTATATGTAAAGGATTCGGGAAAGATATTGAAATTATTTTTTACGCGGCCGCATATTATCTTCTATGAAGAAAGTATCGCCCGTTTCAAAAGCAAAAAAACATCTTGCGAGAGGTCTTTTCGACGCGCTTTCCGCCGTCGTCATTACCCTGACAATTTCTGCGCTTGCGACTTGCGGTTTTTTCGCCGTAAACAAAGAGAAAAACGCCGTATCGGCGGCCGGTTCCGCAATTTATAAAATCGTAACGGACAAAGATGCCGCCGGCTTGATGTTCAATGTGTATGAAGGGACAGACATCGTACTCGAAATATTGCAAATTCTTCGGAATTATTCAGCAAAAGCAACTTTTTTTATCGGCGGAATTTGGGCGGAAAAAAACAGTGAAACTCTCTTAAAAATCGCGATGGATGGCCACGAACTCGCCTGCCACGGATATCTACACAAGGACCATTC
>CAMOUZ010000033.1 GCA_946626795.1 uncultured Clostridia bacterium | reverse complement strand
GCGAGATCGAGGAGGAGAGGCGCGTCATGTATGTCGCGATGACACGCGCAAGGAAGCGTCTTTATCTTACTTCTGCGAAGGAACGTTTTATGTACGGCGGCATGCAACATAATCTGCGCAGTCGTTTTGTGAATGAAGTGGAAGAGAAGATCTATCCGGAGCGAAAGAGGATTTCGCCCGTCACGCCTCGCATGATCGGGGGAGGGTATGCTCCGAAAAGTCAAGCGCCGCAGCGCACCATCGGCGACATCGGCGCATATGTGCGTTCCATCAACGGAACGGCGGCTGTGAAGAGCGCAAGCGGCGTGTCCGCAGCTTTCAGACTCGGGGATAAAGTCTCCCATCCGAGATACGGGATCGGGAGGATCATACAGATCAACGGAGACAATGCCAATATCGCTTTCGACGGGTTGGGGATCAAACAGTTCAATTTAAAGATCGCTCCCTTAAAAAAGGCGTAAGAGAGGTGTTCTATGGGCAGAATGGAAGAGCTGGTCACGCTTTTGAATAAATACGCGAAAGAATATTACGAGCTGGACGATCCGACGGTGTCGGACGCGGAGTATGACGCGCTCTACGACGAGCTCCTTATGCTCGAAAATTTCAGCGGGATCGTGCTTCCCGATTCTCCCACAAAGCGAGTGGGTGGAAAAACGAATACGGGCTTTAAGCAGGTCACCCATAAAGAGCGTTTGTATAGTTTGGATAAGTCAAAAACCGTCGAAGGCGTAGAAGAATGGCTTCGCAAGATTAATAAGAGCGCAGAGGGCGTCGTGCCTGTCACGCTGGAATACAAATATGACGGCCTCACTTTGAATATCACATATGAGAACGGTGTGCTTGTGCGGGCTTGTACGCGCGGCGACGGGGTTGTCGGCGAGGATGTCACCGAGCAGGTGAAAACCATAAAAAACGTCCCTCTGAACATTCCTTTTAAGGGAGAAATCGACGTGCAGGGCGAAGGGCTTATGCCCCTTTCTTCCCTTGAAAAATACAATGAAACGGCGAAAGTCCCCCTGAAAAACGCCAGAAACGGCGTGGCGGGCGCCATTCGAAATCGCGACGTAGAAGAGACGAAGAGGAGAGGACTTTCTTTCTTTGCTTATAATGTCGGATATCATTCCGGGATCACCTTTTCTTATCAACACGAAGTGCATTCTTTTTTGAAAGAACAAGGCTTTAATGTCGGGGAGTATTTCGAGCTTGTGGAGGATTATGATCTCGTCCCGAAGCTCCTAGCGGAAGCGGAAACGCGGCGTCCGACTTTGGACTACCTTATCGATGGAATGGTCTTTAAAACGGACAGTTTCGCTTTGCGTGAAATGCTCGGATCTACCGAGAAATTTCCGCGCTGGGCGCTCGCTTATAAATTCAAGGCGGAAGAAGTCTCCACCGAAGTAAAAGGCGTCCTGTGGCAGGTGTCGAGAACGGGGAAATTAAATCCGCTCGCGCTCCTCGATCCCGTGGATATCGGCGGCGTGACGGTTTCCCGTGCGACGCTCTCGAATATGAGCGAGATCAAGCGGAAGGGGATAAGGATCGGAGACAGGGTCTTCGTCAGACGTTCTGGAGATGTGATCCCCGAGATCATGGGGGTGGCGTCGAGAGGAGAGGACGCCCGCGAGGTGGAGAAACCCTCGATCTGTCCCGTTTGCGGCAGTCCCGTCATCGAAAAAGGATACTTTTTGTATTGTTCGAATGAAGAAAATTGCGCCCCGCGTATCATATCTCAGCTCGAACATTTTTCATCAAAAGACGGAATGGATATCGACGGTTTATCCGAAAAAACCATAGAACAATTTTACAACGAATTCGGTCTTCGCAGAGCCGATGAGCTTTTTAAGCTCAAAAAAGGAGATCTTCTGTCTTTGGAAGGCTTCAAAGAAAAGAAGGCGGAGAATATCATCGGAAGCATCGAGAAGAGCAAGACGACGACACTTGCGCGCTTCCTGACCGCGCTCGGAGTGCCGGGCGTCGGAAAGAAAGCGGCGAAGCTCCTCGAACAAACATTCGTTACGTTGGATCGCGTGATGAACGCCACGGTCGACGAATTGATCTCGATCGAGGATTTCGGGCTTATCACCGCTTCGCAAATCGTGGATTTCTTCCGAGCGGAGGAGAATCGAGCGCTCATCGAAGGGTTACTTGCGCAAGGGATCACTTTCTTGGAAGAAGAGAAGACGGAAGGTGTCTTTTCCGGGAAAACGGTGGTCATCACGGGCGTTTTGGAGCGTTATAAGCGTTCCGCGGCGCAAGAAGAAGTCAAAAAGCGCGGCGGAAACGTGGCGGACAGCGTGAGCAAGAACGTAAACCTCGTGATCGTCGGATCGGACGCGGGCAGTAAGCTGGAAAAGGCGAAAAAGCTCGGGATCGAGATCATAGACGAAGCGGAATTCTTGCGTTTGTTGGAAGAATAAGCCTCTTTACGAATCGGCAAAATTCTCTCTTAGAGAGAAAAAATTTATGAAACTTCCGAGAAATAAGCGGTTATCTTTCGTAATCGCTTGTTTTTATTTTTGCGAATATGGTATAGTATTATAAAATAGTGTAGTTACGGCGTGCGATGCGCGCCGTGCGGAGGGCCTTATGTTCAGTATGACGGGTTACGGAAGAGGAGAAGCGGAGATAAACGGTCGCTCTCTCATCGTCGAGCTGAAAAGCGTAAATCATCGTTTCCTCGATCTGTCTGTGAAATTGCCGCGGGGCCTCGTCTTTGCGGAGGATCTCTTGAAGAAGACGGTCGCCGCTCGTATCGCAAGAGGCCATGTGGACGTATTTACCACCTATTCCGCGCCGAAGGACCAAGCGAACCTCGTTTTGAATGAGGCTGTCGCCGAGAGCTATCTTGCGATGAGCAAGACGCTCTATGAGCGTTTCGGCGTTGCGGAGGATTATACGACGTCTTCGTTGCTCCGCGTATCCGGGGTCGTGGATGAAAAGCCGGTCTCCGTGTCGGAAGAAGAGATCGCGCTCCTCGTAAAGACGGCGACGGAGAGAGCCCTTGACGCGCTTGTCAAAATGCGCGAAACGGAAGGGCGTATCATTACGCAGGATATCCTCTCGAAGCTTGCGGAGATCGAAAGGCTCACGGGACTTATCGAAGCGCGCGCACCTTTTGTGACGGAAGAATATAAAACGCGACTGAAACAGACGATGGAGAATGCATTGTCCGGTGCGAATTATGACGAAACGAGGCTCCTTACGGAAGTGGCGCTCTTTGCGGATAAATGTGCGATCGACGAGGAGCTCGCCAGATTGCACGCCCATATCGAGCATTACAGAAAGATTCTCGAAACGGAGCCTTCCGCGGGAAGGAAGCTTGATTTTCTCACGCAGGAGCTTAATCGAGAAGCGAATACCATCGGAAGCAAGGCGAATGACGCCAAGATCGCGGAGTTTGTCGTGCTTTTGAAATGCGAGATCGAGAAAGTGCGCGAGCAAATACAGAATTTGGAGTAGACGATGAAAACGGGAAAAGTATTTGTGATCTCAGGACCTTCCGGCGTAGGAAAGGGGACGATATGCAACGTGCTGATGCGCGAGTATCCGGAGCTTGCCTCGACGACGGTTTCGGTGACGACGCGTGCGCCTCGTCCGGGAGAACAGGAGGGCGTGCATTATTATTATCGCTCCGATCGCGAGTTCGACGAAATGCTTGAAAAAGGGATGTTCTTAGAGACCGTCGATAAGTTTACGCATCGCTACGGGACGTTGTATTCGGAAGTGGAGCGCGTATTAAAAATGGGGAAAAACGTCATCCTCGAAATCGAGATGGTGGGCGGTCACGCCGTAAAAAAGCGCATCCCCGAGAGCGTCCTCATTTTCATCTTGCCTCCGTCCTTGGAAGACTTGACGAGTCGTATCCTCGGGCGCGGAAGCGAGACGCAAGAGCAGATCGCCGTTCGACAGGCGCAAGTGGAAGAGGAGTTCGATCAGTCCGAGGGGTATGAGTATTTCGTTGTGAACGACGATCTCGCGGAGGCTGTGGACAAGATAAGAAGCATTATCATCGCCGAAGGTTTGAAAGGAAACGGCGAAGAAATAAAAGAAAACTATTTTGGGAGGAAATAACACTATGATGATCGATCCACCTATTGATAAGCTCATTAAAAAGACGGATTGCCGCTATATGCTCGTATGCGGCGTGGCGAAGCGCGCGAGACAGCTTTTGCAACAAGAAAACGATATGCTCGTCGCGACGAAGCAGAAGCCCATTTCCGTTGCGGCGAAAGAGATCTACGAAGGGAAAATCGTGATCGTAAAAGAATAAGAATGAAGAAAAAGGTCTTGGTCGGCGTTACGGGCGGCATCGCCGCCTATAAGTCTGCGTACTTGGTCAGCGCGCTTATGAAGATCGGTTGCGACGTACACGTGCTCATGACAGAGCATGCAAAGGCGTTCGTGACTCCTCTTACTTTTGAGTCGCTTTCCAAGAATCCCGTGATCACGAATATGTTCGTCAGAGATCGCGAATGGGAGGTGGAACACGTCTCTCTTGCCAAAAGCTCTGAGCTCGTGATCGTCGCTCCCGCAACGGCGAATTTCATCGGAAAGATCGCGAATGGGATCTGCGACGATATGCTGACGACGACGTACCTTGCTTCCAAAGCGCCGAAGATCATTTGTCCCGCGATGAATACGCAGATGTACGAGGACGAAGTCTTTCAGCGCAATTTGGCTTCCGTAAAAGAGAGCGGAGCCATCGTTCTTTCTCCCGTTTCGGGGAGGCTCGCTTGCGGCGACGTCGGCATCGGAAAGATGATCGAACCGGATGATATCGTGGAGAAAGTGAAAGAAATTTTCTCTTTGTCGCTCGATTTCGCGGGGAAAAAGGCGCTTGTCACCGCAGGCGCTACGGTGGAGGACATCGACGGCGTGCGCTATCTCTCGAATCACAGCAGCGGGAAAATGGGTGTCGCCATCGCGGAGCGTTTTGCGGATCGCGGCGGTGAGGTCACGCTCGTCTGTGGGAAGATGTCCGTCAGTCCTTCCGATAACGTATCGAAGGTGGTGAATGTAAAATCCACGGAAGATATGTATGAAGCGGTGATGGCGAATCTTGACGGCGCGGATTATATCGTAATGGCAGCTGCACCGGCGGATTATACGCCCGTAAAGAAATTCGAGAATAAGGTGAAGTCCCCGGAGCTTACGCTTGCTTTGAAAAAGACGAAGGATATTGCCTCTGCGGTGGGGGAGAAAAAGGAGAAAGCCAAGCTCGCCATTTTCAGTGCGGAGACGGAGTGCCTTTTGGAGAATGCGAAAGAGAAGCTCCGCAAAAAGAAGGCGGATCTTGTCGTGGCAAACGACGTGACAAAAGAGGGCGCGGGCTTTAACAGCGATACGAATATCGTGACGATCATCGATAAAGACGGGCGGACGGAGGCTCTCGAAATCTTGCCGAAGATCGAAGTCGCGGACAAGATCCTCGACGCATTATTGAAAGTATGATCGCACGCGTCATCGTAGACATATCCACGTCCGACGTTGATAAAGTGTTTGATTATCTCATTCCAGAGTCCCTCGACTTGCACGTGGGCGATCGGGTGAAAGTGCCCTTCGGCAGACAAAAGACGGAGGGCTTTATTGTTGATATAAAGGAATCGACGGACTGTTCTCATCCGATGAAAGAGATCTCGGCAAAGCTGGATGATTTCACGCCGGTGCTTCCCGAGATGATCGAGCTTTTATGGAAGATGAGTCGAGAAAACAATCTTCGACTTGTGGACGTATTGCGCCTCTTTATCCCCGCGATGATGCGCGGCGGGCGTGTGCGCGAAGTAAAGAGACAGTTCGTGACGATGGCGGAAGGAGTGCCGTATGAGGATGCGCTCTCGAAACTTAAAGCGAACGCCGTGAGCCAAAGAGGAGTCCTTGCCCGTCTTGCGGAAGGCGGAGAATGGGCGGCTGTGCTCGGAGAAGAATTCGGTTTTTCGGCAGTTTCCGCTTTGGCGGAGAAAGGTCTTGTAAAAGTCACGGAAGTCACGAAACGTCGCAGACCTCACATCGGGGCTTTAAAGGATAAAGTCGTTACGCTTAGTGATGAACAGCAAGCGGCGGTGGAGGAAATCATGCGGGGGAAGCAGGACACGAATCTGCTTTTCGGCGTGACGGGCAGCGGAAAGACGGAAATTTATCTTGCTTGTATCGGCGAGGTCATCGCTGCGGGGAAGACGGCGATTATGCTCGTGCCCGAGATCTCCTTGACGCCGCAGATGATGGGACGTTTTCGCGCGAGATTCGGAGATAAAGTGGCGGTCTTGCATAGCGGATTGTCCGACGGAGAGCGCTATGACGAGTGGCTTCGTCTCCTGCGTGGTGACGCTGTCATCGCGGTGGGCGCTCGTTCGGCGGTGTTCGCGCCGATCAAAAATGTCGGGATCATCATCATTGACGAAGAACATGACAGCAGTTATGTCAGCGAGAATAACCCTCGTTACGTGACATCGGAGGTGGCGGAGTTCCGCCGCGCGTACAACGGCGCAAAGCTCGTTTTGGGCAGCGCGACCCCTTCTCTTGACACCTTTAAGAGCGCGTCGGAGGGGAAAATGGGCGTCATCACTCTGAAACATCGTATCAACGGCACCAAGATGCCGAAGATCGAGATCGTGGATATGTGCGCCGAGATACGAAGCGGAAATAACGGGATCTTGTCCGCGCGGCTTCTTGAAGCGATCGGCGCGACTCTCGAAAGCGGAAATCAAAGCATGATCTTCCTGAACCGTCGCGGTTTTGCGTCTTTTATGATCTGTCGCAAATGCGGAAAGGTGATGAAATGCGATGACTGCGACGTTTCGCTCACGTGGCATAAACAGGATAATCTCCTCAAATGCCATTACTGCGGCAGACCGTACATCGTGCCGGACAGATGCCCCGATTGCGGGGAAAAAGAGATGCGTTTCGGTAGGGTGGGAACGGAACGTATCGTGGAGGAACTCCAAGCGAGATTTCCTTCCGCAAGACTCATCCGAATGGACAAAGATACGACGCGGAAAAAGGGAAGCTATGATGAGATACTGAGCGCTTTTAGAATGGGCGAAGCGGATATCCTTGTCGGAACGCAGATGATTGTGAAGGGGCACGACTTTCCGAATGTTACCCTCGTCGGGATCCTCGATGCGGATATGAGCCTTTATTACGAGGATTATCACAGCGCGGAGCGCACGTATCAGCTCGTCACGCAGATGAGCGGCAGAGCGGGACGTGCGGATAAGGAAGGGACGGTCATTCTGCAAACCTATTCGCCGCGACATTATATATTCTCTTTTGCGAAGGAGAACGATTATCTCGGCTTTTACAGGAAGGAGATCAACATTCGCGAAGTCACGAATTTCCCGCCTTTTACCAAGATCGTTCGGATCCTCGTCGTGAGCGAATCGGAAGAGAGAGCACTCGAACTTACGAAGTCGATGCTCGCAAAGGTGAGAAGCTATCAAAAAGAGCATTCGGAGCACTTTGTTTCCGTGGCGGGTATGAAATCTCCCGTGAAACGCATCGAGAATAAATATCGTTATCAAATCTTGATGCGATTGACGAGGAAGGAAGAGCAAGAAACGCTGGCGGCGATCTATGGCATCGTGAATGCGGAAGAAAAGAAAAATGCTTCGGTGTTTGTGGAGATCAATCCGCAGAATATGAATTGAAGGAGAAAGATATGGCGATCAGGGATATAGTGAAAGACGGAGAACCTTTATTGCGGAAAAAATCTCGTCCTGTGGATAAATTCGACGGCAAGCTTCACGCGTTGCTCGACGATATGCTCGAAACGATGCGTATGGCGGACGGCGTAGGGATCGCCGCGCCGCAGGTCGGCATTCTTCGTCAAGCCGTCATTTGCGAATTGGAAGCACCGGAGGGGGAGGAAGCGGAGATCCTCGAGATGATCAATCCCGTGATCTTGAAAAAGAGCGGGAAGCAGATTGGCACGGAGGGTTGTCTTTCCGTCCCCGGAAAGCGTTGCGAAGTGTTGAGACCGTCTAAGATCACCGTGCGTTTCCAAGATCGCGAGGGGAAGGAGATCACGCGCGAGTTTGAGGACTTCAATGCCGTTGTCGCTTCGCATGAGATCGATCATCTCAGCGGCGTCCTCTTTTATGACAAAGAAGTAAAAGTCAAGAAATAAGGAAGGAGAAAGATGAGGATCGTATTTTTGGGTACTCCCGATTTCGCTTTGCCGTCGCTTCGAGCGATCCGCGCGACGCATCATGAGATCATTGCGGTCATTACGCAGCCGGATAAGCCCGGGAATCGTCGTGCGATGACCCCTCCGCCCGTCAAAGTGGAGGCGGAAGCAATGGGCCTTCCCGTCTATCAATTTGCGTCGCTTCGCAAAGAAGGCGTTTCTTTGATCAAGAGCTTTGCGCCCGATCTTATGGTGACGGCGGCTTTCGGACAGATCATTTCGCAGGAGATCCTTGACATCCCGAAATACGGCACCTTTAATGTGCACGGTTCCTTGCTTCCGAAATATCGCGGATCCAGCCCGATTCAGCAATGTCTCCTGAATGGAGACGATGTGACGGGCGTCACGATTATGCGCACGGCGCTTGCCGTAGACAGCGGAGATATCATTCTGAAAAAAGAGATCAAGATCGGGGCGGCGGATAACGCGGGGAGCCTTTTCGATAAAATCGCAAATCTCGGCGCGAAGGCGATCGTCGAGGCGATCGAGCTTTTGGAAAAAGGGGAGATCACCTATACGCCGCAAGATCACAGTCAAGCAACATTCTGTAAGATGATCTCGAAATCGGACGCGCTCATCACGCGAGAGACCGACGCGGTAACGGCGCTTCGTAAAGTGCGCGCTTATGATCCTTGGCCGGTGGCTTTTGTCTCGATCGGTGGCGAAAGACTTCGTTTTTATAAGGCGAAAGAAGCGCAAAAGAAAGGAGAGGTCGGTACGTTTTACGAGGACGATGGGATACTCTGTTTGAATCTTCAAGGGGGCGCGATCGCCGTGTCGGACGTGCAGGCGGAAGGAAAAAGAGTGATGAGCGCCCGAGAGTATCTTCTCGGGCATAAAGAAATATTGGGTAAAAGCATCGAATGAAGGGGATAACGGAAGCTTATCGCGCCCTTTGTGACGTCTATATACGCGGGAGCTACGTGGGGGAAGCGGTGAAAGCGCATCGGCTTTCCGCTTGTCCGGCCGCATTACGCATTGTGTACGGGACGATAGAGCGTCATTACCTTTATGAATATAGGCTCGGAAGTTTGACGGAGAAAATGCCGAAGACCGCGGTGGCGATCCTCTTGAAGATGGGAATGTATCTCATCGACTGTATGGACGATATCCCGAACTACGCGGCGGTAAATGAGATTGTTCGGGCTGCAAAAAGCATGGGCAAAGGCCGGCTTTCGGGTTTTATAAACGCTGTGCTCCGTCAATATGCGGAAAACGGGAAAGCCCTCTTGCCGACAGGCGAGATTGAGAGAATCTCTGTGGAGTCGAATCGCCCGCTTTGGCTGGTTGAGAGATATATCCGCGAATGCGGAAAAGAAAAGGCGATAGAAATCCTTTTTTCAAAGGGAAGTGAAAAAACGCACGTGCGCCCCTCCGTTTCTTTCGGGAAAGACGCGCTTCGTCGTTATTTGGAAGAAAACGGGATCGAGTACGTCGAGACGGCTTACGGTTTTTTACTCTCGAAGGTCGGGCGGTTGGCGTCGCTTTTCGCGGAGGGAAAGGCGACGGTGATGTCTCTCGGAAGCCTTGAAATATGCGCTGCTCTTCCTGAGACGAAAGGAGATATTCTCGATATGTGCGCGGCGCCGGGCGGGAAAGCCGTTTATCTCGCAGAGCGAACGGAGGGAACCGTTCTTGCCTGCGACATTCATCCGCATAGAGTGGAACTCATTCGCGCTTATGCGGAGAGAATGCAGGTGCGGAATATCGAGCTTCGAGTCGCGGATCATACGGTGTACGACTCCGCGCTCAAAGATCGTTTTTCGGCGGTCCTCTTAGACGCTCCTTGCTCCGGACTTGGGACGCTTGCCTCGAATCCCGACGTGGTCCTTCATCGGAAAGAAGAAGACCTCGACGAGATCATCCGTACGCAGAAGGCATTGCTGGAAAATGCTTCGAAATACGTCCGCTCGGGCGGAACGATCGTGTATTCCACTTGCTCGGATCTTCCTTCGGAGAATGAGAGCGTTGTGAAAGACTTCCTTCTTTCGCATCCCGAGATGTACTTTGTACGGGAGATGCGTATGCTGACGGACTCACTGGGCGGCGAAGGGTATTATTACGCCGTATTGGAGAAAAGATGAAATTGCTTGCGGATCTGACATTGTCCGAATTGAAAGAATTGATGACGCTTTTCGGCGAGCGTTCTTTCCGCGCGGAGCAAATCTATCGCAACGTTCACGCGGGAAAAGAGATCGCCGGAATGTCGAATGTCGCCTCCGCATTGAAGGAGCGCCTGCTCGAAGAGGGGTATGCGGCGACGGGCGTAAGCATTATCGAGCATTTTATCTC
>CAMOUZ010000032.1 GCA_946626795.1 uncultured Clostridia bacterium | reverse complement strand
AATGCCGGCGTGCAAAAGATCGACGGCACGTACTACATGCTCTTCCGCAACGATTATTGCGCGCCGCGCGGCAGTCATAACCTCGCCGGCACGAATATCGGGCTTGCGACGAGCAAAGACGGCGTGCATTGGGACGTGGATCCCGAGCCGCATTTCGAGGTCTCGGACGGAGAGATCAAGCGCGTCTACGACCCGCGCATTCAGGTCATCGACGGGGAGATCTATATTTGTTTCGCCGTGGGCACCTGGCACGGCATCCGCGGCGGCATCGCGAAGACGGACAAGGACTTCCGTAAGCTCGAATGGATCTCGATGAGCGCGCCGGATAACCGCAATATGGTGCTCTTCCCCGAGAAGATCAACGGGAAATTCGCCCGTTTGGAGCGTCCCTTCCCCGTATATTCCAGAGGATACGATCAATTCGACATCTGGTACTCCGACTCCCCCGATCTTCGCTATTGGGGAAATACCGATCTCGTCCTGCCCGCCGAAAGGGTCCCCTACGTCAATGCGAAAGTGGGACCTGCCGCGCCGCCCATCAAGACGAAGGAAGGCTGGCTCACCGCTTTCCACGCCGTCCGCGCCGTCCCGCCCAAGAAAAACGGCTGGGAAGACACTTGGGGCAAAGAATACTATGCGGGCATCATGATGCTCGACCTCAAAGACCCCAAGAAGGTCATCGGACTCTATGAAGAGCCGCTTCTTGCGCCCGAAGCGGACTATGAGACCAAGGGCGGCTTCCGTAACGACGTCATCTTCCCGGGCGCAATGATCCTCGAAGACGACGGCGAAGTAAAGATCTATTACGGCGCGGCGGACACCGTGGAATGCCTCGCGACGGCGCAATTGGACGACCTCATCGCCCTTTGCATGAAAAAATAAATAACGCCTTACAGCGAAAAAGGAGATTCATTATGATAAGATTAAGCGCATTTGCAGACGAATCGGATAACAGCCTCGAAGGACAGATCGCCGGACTGAAAAGGAACGGCCTCTCTCTCCTCGAAATACGTAATATCAACGGCAAGAACGTGATGGAGCTCACGGACGAAGAAGCGAAAGCCATTCGCGCCCGCCTCGACGAAGAAGGCATCAAGATGTGGTCCATCGGCTCCCCCATCGGCAAGAAGGATATCTCCATCTCGGAAGAGGAACACCTTGCGGACGTGCGCAGAGGCTGCGAGCTCGCGAAGATCCTCGGCGCGGAGAATATCCGTTGTTTCAGTTTTTATAACGCCGAGACCGCGCATGAGAAGATGCTGGACCTCATGAAAAAGACCGTTGAGATCGGCAATGAATACGGCATCAGAATGTGCCACGAAAATGATAAAGGTCTTTACGGCGACAATCTCGCCCGCACGAAGGAAGTCCTCGACAATACGCCGGGACTTTACTACGTCTATGACCCCGCGAATTTCATCCAAGTGGGCGAAAAGGCGGAGGACACCCTCTCCCAGCTTGCAGACAGGGCTTATTATTTCCATATCAAAGACGTGGTGGCGGAGACGGGAGAGCTCGTGCCCGCGGGCTACGGCGACGGGGATCTCCTCGGGCTGGTCTCCCGCATCAAGGGGGATAAAGTCCTCACCGTCGAGCCGCACCTCAAAATATTCGCGGGCTATGTCTTGAATGACAAGACCGTGCTCAAAACGAAATTCCAATTCACGAGCAACGTCGAGGCTTTCGACGCTGCGGTCGCCGCCATCAAGAAGGTGCTTATCCAAGCGGGTTACAAAGAGGAAGGAGGAGCTTTCGTCAAATGAAAGAAGTACGTTACGCCGTCATCGGCGCGGGCAATCAAGGCACGTATTACGCCCTTCGGCTGAGCGGCGGAGAGGTCCCTCTCTCCCGTTTGACCGCCGTGGCGGATATCAACCCCGTGAAGCTGGACGCCATCCGCCCCAAGCTTCCCGAGGGCGTCGCATATTATACGGACTATAAGAAAATGCTGGACGACGGGATCTGCGACGCCGTGGTCGTCGCCGTGCCGCATTACGATCACCCCGCCATCACCATCGAATGTCTTTCGCGCGGCGTGCACGTCGTGACGGACAAGCCGGCGGCGGTCTATACCAAGCAGGTGGAGGAGATGAACGCCGCGGCGGCGAAGAGCAAAGCCCTTTACGGCATGATGTTCAATCAGCGCACAAACTGCCTCTATCGCAAGATGAAAGAGATCATCTCGGAGGGCGGCATCGGCGCCTTGCAACGGGTGAATTGGATCATCACGGATTGGTTCCGCACGCAGAATTACTATGATTCGGGCTCCTGGCGCGCCACCTGGAAAGGCGAAGGCGGCGGCGTCCTCATCAATCAATGCCCGCACCAGCTCGACCTTGTGCAATGGGTGGTGGGCGAGATGCCTTCCTCCGTTCGCGGCTTCTGCAAATACGGCAAATGGCACGACGTGGAAGTGGAGGACGAGGTGACGGCTTATTTCGAATATGCGAGCGGCGCCTCCGGCATCTTCATCACCACGACGGGCGAAGCCCCGGGCACGAACCGTTTCGAGGTGTCCGGCACGAAGGGCAAGCTTCTCTGCGAGAACGGAAAGCTCTTCTATTACAAGAACGAAGAAGACTCCCAGAGCTTCTTGAAGACCTCCAAAGCCTCCTTTGCCAAGCCGAATTGCGAAGTCTTCGAGCCGGAAACCGACGGCGAGAATAAGCAACACGTCGGCATTTTGACGAATTTCACGAAGGCGATCCTCGGCGAAGAGCCCCTTTTCGTGGACGGAAAAGAAGGCATCAACGGCGTCGCCTTGATGAATGCGATCGAGCTTTCCGGCTGGAAGAACGGCGAGGAAGTCCGCCTCCCCTTGGACGGCGAGCTTTATCGCAAAGAACTGATGGCGCACGTGGCGATCTCCCGCTATAAGGAAGGCAATGACAACGTCGTCGAAGGCACATTGAATTTCGGCACGGGATCGGAAAATATCAAAAGTGAGAAATAATATGAAACTGACTTTTCGTTGGTACGGAGAGAAGGACTGCATTCCCCTCTCCTATATAAAACAGATACAAGGCATGACGGGCGTCGTTACGGCGGTGTACGACACGCCCGTGGGCGAAGTGTGGGAGCTTGGGAAGCTCCTCCGCCTGAAAGAGCTCGCCGCGGCGGCGGGGCTGGAAATGGAAGTCATCGAGTCCATCCCCGTGCACGAGGACATCAAGCTCGGCTTGCCCACGCGGGACAAATACATCGAAGCTTATAAGCAGAATATCCTAAACTGCGGCAAAGCGGGCGTGAAATGCGTCTGCTATAACTTCATGCCCGTCTTCGATTGGTTCCGCACAGATCTGCATTACAAGCACGAGGACGGCGCGACCTCTCTCGCTTACTGCGAGGCGGATTTCGCGAAGCTGGACAAGAAGAATCTCCGCCTCCCCGGCTGGGACGAGAGTTACACCCCCGAAGAGCTCAACGAGCTCCTCCAAAAGTACGAGGGGATGACGCACGAAAAGCTCTTTGAGAACCTCGTTTATTTCCTGAAAGCCATTATGCCCGCCTGCGAAGAAGCGGACATCAATATGGCGATCCATCCCGACGATCCGCCTTGGGACATCTTCGGTCTGCCGCGTATCGTGGGAAGAGAAGAGGACTATGACAAGCTCTTCGCCGCCGTGCCGAACAAGCATAACGGCATCACCTTCTGCACGGGAAGCCTCGGCGCGGGGCGCTTCAACGATCTGCCCAAGATGGCGGCAAAATACGCCAAACGCATTTATTTCGCCCACTTGCGTCAGCTGAAATTCGTAAATGAAACGGATTTTTATGAGAACGGTCATCGCACCGCCGACGGCGACGTGGACATCTACGCCATCGTCAAGGCGCTCGTGGAGAACGGATTCGAGGGGTATCTCCGCCCCGATCACGGCAGAAACGTATGGGGGGAAGAAGGAAAGCCCGGCTACGGCCTCTATGACCGCGCGATGGGCGGCGTCTATCTCTCCGGACTCTT
Organism: uncultured Clostridia bacterium; assembly: GCA_946626795.1. Lineage (GTDB taxonomy): Bacteria > Bacillota > Clostridia > Christensenellales > CAG-1252 > CAG-1252. The sequence continues at coordinate 6,718 of CAMOUZ010000032.1, read as the reverse complement.
CGAGGCAGTGGAGAAAGATCTCGGAAAATAAGGGACTCGCAAGGGAGGAAAGCCTATGCAATACGAATACCGAAACGGTGCCATCCTTGTCAAGGGATCCTATTTCGAGGAGATGCGATATGACATCTCGAATGAGAAGATCGCCGTGCTGGCGGACGGCAAAGGCGGACTCCTCTCCTATCGCGTGGCGGACAAGGGCGAAGATCGCCTCACCACCTTTTTCGCTTTCTCCCTCGCTTTGAACGGACAGCCTCTCGACCCTTATCTCGAAAAGACAGTCGAAATGGTCGGACGAACGCAGACTCTTTCTCTCCCCGAAGCGGGCGTCACGACGGCGCTCTTCCTCTCCAAAGAGGATAACGGCGTCTTCTTCGAGATCTCGGCGAAGGCGGGAGACCTCCTCTCCGTCACGCTGAATTGTCGCAACGCAAAGAGCGAACCCCATTTTGATAAGGACTTCATTCGCGGCGCGAATTTCCTCCTCTCCTCCTCCGAAAAGGGAGATTGGATCACGGAAAACGACGCTTTCTATCTCGACGCGAAAGGCGGCGTGAAACTCTTCTTCTCCTTCGACAATGACGAAGCGGCGCATCGCGGAGCCTTCCTTGCTTTCGACCGAAAGAAAGAAGAAGCGAAGCGGGAGATCGAAGAAGCGGTCATCCCCGATTCCGTCCGAACGGAAGAAGAAAAAGCGCTCTATCTCGCGGCGTATTTCACCGCGCTTGAAAACCGCAAAATCATCGGATCTTTCCGCGCTTTTGCCGCGGGAATCGCTTATCTCGATCCGCTCCGCACCTATTTCCGCGACGGGTATTTCACCCTTCTCCCGCTCTATCTCTCCCACCCCGATTACGTACGCGACGAGATCCTGACCTTAGCGCATGGGATCGCCCCCGACGGGAGCTGTCCCTCTGCGGTCAAGCGGGATTTCACCGCCTTTTGGGGAGATCATTACGACAGCCCCTCTTTCTTCGTGATGATGATCTCGGACTATGTCCGTCATACGGGGGACGAAAGTCTCCTCGATGAAAAGATCGACGGCATCACACTCCTCGAACTCGCGGACAAGGTGCTTCAAAAGCTCTCCGCTCGCGCCGATGAAACGGGACTGCTCTATAAGGACGGGGACTATAATAAACGCGATTGGGCGGACGAAGTGAACCGCAACGGCTACGTCACGTACGTAGAGGCGCTTTACGCGCGCGCTCTCGCCTGCGCTTCCGCGCTCTGTAAAGGACGCGATGAAGAGAAGTCCGCGAAGTACGCGGCGGCGCATCAAAAGGTGAAAGACGCGATCAACACACTCCTTTTCGACGAGGAAAAGGGCTATTACGTAAATTACAAGACCCGCGATTTCACAGAGGACAATCTCTCCGTGGACACCGTCTTTACCCTTCTTTTCGGCATCGCGGACAAGAAGAAAGCGGAAAGCGTCCTCGACAAAATGGAAGCCCTCCTCGAAACGCGCAACAATCAAGCGCAAAAAGGCGGAGATTTCGGCGTAATGAGCGTTTACCCGCTCTATAAAGGCGAGAAAGCGACCGCGCATAAATCCATGCGCCCCTTCGACTATCACAACGGCGCGAATTGGTGTTATCTCACGGCGATGTACGCCTATGCGAAATCCCTTTACGGCAGAGATTACGCCTATCCGCTCCTCTCCTGCTTCTCCTATAACGTCCGTCGGGAACATTACACGCCCGTGGAGTATTTCTCCCCCTGCGCGCCGACGGGAGGCAGCCTGCAAGGATGGAGCGCCGCCATCGCATTCACCTATCAATATATCGGCAAAGAGAATTTCTTTGACCTGAAATAAGCTCCGTTTTATCGGAAAAATCGGAATAAAGGAGAAAAATATGAGCATACCTTTTCAAGTGAATCTTTCGGACAGAGTCATCGCGATCACGGGCGCAGGCGGCGTGATTTGCAGTGAATTCGCACGCGCGCTCGCCGCTTGCGGCGCGAAAGTGGCGCTTCTCGACCTCAATTACGACGCGGCGAAGAAGGTGGAAGACGAGATCGGCGAGAACGCCCTCGCCGTGAAGTGCAATTGCCTCGAAAAAGAGAGCATCCTCCAAGCCAAAGAGGCTGTGAACGCGCGCTTCGGCAAGGTGAATTTCCTCATCAACGGCGCAGGCGGCAATAATCCCCGCGCCACCACGGATAATGAGACGATGACCCCCGATCTCACGGGCGTAAAGGACTTCTTCGCGCTCGAAGAGAGCGGCTTGCGCTTTGTCTTCGACCTCAATATCACCTCGGCTTTCCTCGTCACGCAGGTCTTTGCGAAGGATATGCTCGAAACGGGCGGAAACATCATCAACATTTCGAGTATGAACGCCTTCCGTCCCTTGACCAAGATCCCCGCCTACTCCGCGGCGAAAGCGGGCATCTCGAACTTTACGGAATGGCTCGCCGTGCATTTCGCGCCCTGCAACATCCGCTGTAACGCCATCGCCCCGGGCTTCTTCGTCACGAACCAGAACCGCGCCTTGCTTTACAACGCGGACGGCACCCCCACCGCGCGCACAGGCAAAATCCTCGCCGCCACCCCGATGAAGAAATTCGGTGAGATCTCGGACCTCGTGGGCTGTCTTCTCTTCCTCGCGGACGACAAGGCGAGCGGCTTTGTCACGGGCACGGTGATCCCCGTGGACGGCGGCTTCTCGGCCTATTCCGGCGTATAAAGCGTAAATTCGGTCTTTCGGCGCCCCGTCATCTTCTCTCGGGAATTTGACTTTGGGCGCCTTTTTCTTTATCATAAAGATATGAGCACGCTCGACATAGCGAAAATAAGCGTCCTGCTCGGCTTCGACCTCGAAATCCGAAAGAAGTCTGTGACGGGCTCCACGAACGACGACCTGAAAGCGCTCTCCGCCGAAAAGCGGATCTGCCGTCCTCTCGTCCTTTTCGCCGAAAGGCAGTCCGCGGGACGCGGCAGGCAGGGGCGCTCTTTTTACAGCGAGGACGGACTCTACATGAGCATCCTTTTCCCCGCCCTCGGCGAAGAAGCCGCCTTCCTCACGCATATCGCGGCAGTGGCGGTGGCGGTGGGGATCCACGAGGTCACAGGGCGCGAACCCCGCATAAAATGGGTGAACGACATCTATCTGGACGATAAGAAAGTTTGCGGTATTTTGACAGAGAGCGTCCTTCGCGAAGGGCATCGCGCTTACATCCTCGGCATCGGCATAAACATAGGGACTCCCAAGGGACTTTTACCCTCTGAACTCCGAGAGAAAATCGCCTATTTCGAGGGGGATAAAGAAGCGCTCGCCGCGGCGGTCCTCCGCGGCATTTTCCGCCGCGTCGAGTGCTATGATCTCACGCGCCTGAAAGAAGAATACGCCTCCCTTTCCTTCCTCACGGGAAAAGAGGTTCTTGTCGTCCGAGGGGAAGAAGAAAGAAGCGCCACCGTCACGGGGCTTTCACCCCGCTTGGGGCTTAACGTCCGATACGACGACGGAAACGAAGAAGAGCTCATCGCGGGCGAAGTGCATTTAAAAATCTGAGTTTTATACGGAAATCAAAAAAAGAAATTTTAAGCGGCGTACTCCGCGCGTAAAGAGATGCTGCCTTCCTCCTCCGACAAAAGAAGAGTGAAGATAAAGACTTTTCCGTCGAAGGGAGCTTGATACGACCGATAATTCCCCGCGGAAAATAAAAGCGTCATTCCGTCAAAGAGATCCAGCGCCGCGGCGAATTCTTCCTCCGACATTTCGAGAAAACGAAGAGAGTAATCCTCTCTTTCCTCCGTGACGATCACCTCACCCGAGATCTCCGCAACGCCGCCGATCTCTTCGAAAAGGACATAACATCCGCTCCCCGAGATGGGCGCAAGCGCAGTCCTACGCTCTGTCGCCCGATCCGTCGCCGGCTCTGCGGGAGGCTCCCTCTGCTCTGCGTCTTGCGGATCGCTCGCCTGCAAAGTCTCCTTAGACTCTTCCTCATCCGTCAAGGTCTCATCCTGCGAAGCGGGCGGCTCCTCCGAAGCGTCCGGGGTCTCTTCAAGCGTAGGCCTTTGCGGAGATTCCGCCAAAAGGGCAAGGATCGTCTCCGCCTCCGCGTCGATCTGCGCCGCATTGAGTTCTTTGCGGAAGACCACGCCGTAAGCGCCTTGACCCGTCACGAGAAAATACATTACCTTCGCTTTGCTTGCGCCGACGGAAGACACGCCGAAAACTTCTCCTTCGCATTCCGTGATGATCTCATATTCCCTATCGTAATCGCCCCAAAGAGCGGCTTCGGACGAAACGCCGCCTTTCGAGAGGATCGCCTTTCCGTCCGCTCCGACATGGAGAGATGCGACGCTCTCGCCCCGCGCCGAAAGCGCATAATCCCCCGCGACGGCGGAAGCCTCGATAATGGGATATCCGTGCTCACCCTTGCCTGTTAGGTCGAAAAAGCTCAAAGGAAGGATCTCGATCTCCCTTTGCTCTGCGCGATATTCGTAATACTGCTTTCGATCCGTTCTATAAAGATAAGAAAGATAGTCTTCTTGCGACGGAGTCTCTTCTTCGGGAGCATCTTCCCCCGCATCATCCGTCGTGTTCTGTCCTTCGAGCGCGCCTTCCTCGGCGCTTCCTTCTTCGCCCGTTTGCAGATTATTACCGTCTTCGATCGTTTGCGTGGCGGCGTCTTCGCCGTCCGAAGACGTCTCACCGTCTTGATTTCGGATGCTTTCATCCGAGGCGGGAGCCTCTTCCGAGGGCTCATCTGCGGCTTCTTCCTCCGTGCTCGCGGAGGTTTCCTGCGCCGAGCTTTCCTCCGACGGTGTTTCCCCGAGATTCGTCTCCTCGACGAGGGATAGCGCCTTGTCATTGCAAGCGGATAGCGCGACTAGGCACGTCAAGACGATGAGCATTATGAATATCATTCGGAAAGACCGCTTCATCCGAGCCTCCTTGCGCTTTTAAGATGATTTTATCATATTTTGTCGAAATGTGTAAACAGATAAAAACAGATTTCCACGCGAGGCGGCATTTACTTTTCTCTCGGAACGCGTTATACTATCGACAAAGGAGAAAATGATGAAATACGCTTTTTTCGGAAATGATACCTCGCCACTCACCCCCGCGCCCGAATACGCCGCGCTTCGCGACCAGCGGCATCTTTACGACCTTCTCTCCGAGATCTGGTGTGAATACACCTGCGCGCCGAGGCTGCGCCCCGAATGGTCCGAGCAGAATAAAACGCTCGGGCAATGCTCTATCACCGCGTTTCTCACGCAAGACGTCTTCGGCGGCGAGGTCTACGGCATACCGCTTGAAGACGGTGGCTTCCACTGCTATAACGCAGTGGGCGACATCCTTTTCGACCTCACAAGCGAGCAATTCGGCGGAAAGCCCTTGACCTTCGACCGCAAGAATCCGCAGTCAAGAGAAGAGCATTTTGCAAATGCCGAAAAATACGAACGATATCTCTATCTGAAAAGAGAATTGGAGAAAAAACTCTCGGCGCTACAAATGAAATAACGCCGCCTCGCGAATGCGGACGACGTCATCAGAGACTGTTTATTTGTTTTTTCGCGAACAAGGGCATTCGCCTCCCGGAAAACCGCTTACTTTCCCCTCAATTTTTCGAGAATGGGCATATCCGCAGGGACGAAAGGATAATCCCCGATCTCATTCGGCTTGATCCAAGCGATGGCGTTATGCTCCATCGGCGTGGGAACGCCTTCTTCGATCTCCGCCTCGAAAAGCGTTAGATGGACGAGGATATCGGGATAATCATGCGTGACTTCCATATAAGGCGCGCCTACGCGCACCGTGACGCCGATCTCCTCGCGGCATTCGCGAATGAGCGCCTCTTCGAGCGTCTCGCCCTCTTCCGCTTTTCCGCCGACGAATTCCCAAAGTCCCGCGCGGGCTTTCCCTTCGGGACGCCTGCAGATCATAAAACGATCTCCCTTTCGGATCAACGCCGCCACGACTTCTCTTCTCTCCATCTTCCCATTACCCCTATTTTTTAAACCTGCTGTCATCTTATCATCGACATCGCGAAAAGTCAATCGGAAAGCAAAAGAGCCCACACGAAAAGCATGGGCTCTCTCTTTCATAAATGCCGTAAAGATCAGTCTTCCTTCTTCTCCTCTGCGGGAGCTTCGGGAGCCGCTTCTTCGACGATTTCCGCTTCGCCTTCAATGACCGCCGCGCCTTTCTTCCCGTCAAGATAATTTTGGAGATACTTGATGCCGAAGAGCACGCCAACCATCAGGATGATCGCGATGGGGAGGACGACATACCATCTCTTGATGACGCCCGCCAAGATGAAGCTCACGAAGGAGACGCCCGCCACGGTAAGCGCATAGGGGAGCTGGGTGGAGACGTGATTCACGTGATTACAATCCGCACCCGCAGACGCCATGATCGTGGTATCCGAGATCGGTGAGCAGTGGTCGCCGCAGACAGCGCCCGCCAAGCAGGCGGAGATGCCGATGACGAGGAGCTCGCCGCCCGACTTCCCGAAGACCGCCACAACGATGGGGATCAAGATGCCGAAGGTACCCCAAGACGTGCCCGTGGCGAAAGCCAAGCCGAGCGCTACGAGGAAGATGATCGCGGGGAGCATATTCATAAGACCCGCCGCGGAGCCCTTCATAAGATTTCCGACGAAGCCCGCCGCGCCGAGACCGGATGTCATCGCATTCAGCGACCAAGCAAAGGTCAGGATCATAATGGCGGGAACCATCGCCGTGAAGCCCTTGGGGATATTCTCC
>CAMOUZ010000031.1 GCA_946626795.1 uncultured Clostridia bacterium | reverse complement strand
CGGGGAGAAGCATACGTATTTGGAATGTTTGGCGTTTGACGAAAGGGAGGAGACCTCGCTCGTCGCCATTCCGGACAGCCGCGCCAAAGGGACGGTGTCCATTCGGAAGGAAGGGATCGTATTGCCCAAAACAACCGCGAAGCTTCTCGGCGTGAAGAAGGGCGACCGCATTGAAGTGAACGGAGTTTCCGTGGAAGTGTCGGACGTCAGTTATCAATACTTCCATCCCATCGCGTATCTGTCCAAAACCCAGATGGAAGCATTCGGCGCCTCTTATATCTCCTCTTTCTTGGTGGATCTCGAAGAGGAAGAGAGCTTCCTTGATTATATGAGCAAGAATAATTCCGCCTTCACGGTATTCACGTCGAATCTCAGCAAAGATCTTCAGCTTTCCTTTAATTCGATGGATCCGATGATCTATATCTTGATTTTATTCTCGCTTTTGATGGGCTTCGTGATCTTGACGATCATGAGTCAGAATGCTTTGATGGAGCAGAAGCGCCAGATCTCCGTTCTGCGCGCCGTCGGCTTTACGATCTTCGACATCTCCAATCTTTGGACGATACAAAGCATCTCGCAATGGCTTTTGTCGTCCTTCTTTGCGATCCCCGTGGCTTCGCTTGCCGCAGTGATCCTTTTCAAGATCGTTTCCTCCGCGTCGCAGATCTATCCTTTCATCTTCAGCGCTGCCGCCGTGCTTTTCACGATGGCTTTCGTTTTCGGGATCATCCTCATCAGCCACGGCATCTCGATGTGGACGATCAAACGATGGAATCTTGCGGATAATACGCGAAGCAGGGAGTAAGCTTTCTCATCGTGGCAGCGAATCAGTCGCATTGATATAAAATAAAGATCTTGCCAGAGGCAAAAAGAGAGGTTTTATGAAAAAAATAGGGTTATGGGTGCTTGCGTTTTTATTGATTGTCGGGCTTGCATTGGGCTTTGTCGCCTGCAAAAAGAAAGAGACGCCGACGGATCCCCCCGCCGTATCCGAGATCAAGATCACTTTTGACGATACGGCAGAGTATCACGTGGAGGACGTTGCGGATAATGCCGACATCCTGAATGTGGAGGTCGTCACGGACGACGGCGCCGCTCGTAAGGTGGAATATCGCATCGTCAGCACGAAGATCTCGGAAGACGAAAAATACATAGAGGTCGTCATCTCCGTGGACGGAGCGGAAAGGACCGTTCGTCTGCCGTATGCGGGCGAGAAAAAGCAGGAGGAGGAAAAGCAGTCTTCCGTTCGCGCCGAATTACAGCCCTTGTACGAGCTTTTGAAGAAAGAAGGAAAGAAGTCCTTCCGCGTCACCCTCGCGGGAGATTATTCCGACGGGGAGGCGGAGCCGCAGTCTTTCGGGGTGCGGATGGTGCTGAATGAGGAGGATACGGGCGCATCCTTCGCGCTTTTGACGGCGAATGAAGAAGGGGTCATCCTTTCTTATGATCATTCCGTTCTTTCTCTCGGCGGCATCAGCCTTGATAATGAGAAATTGCAGGACGTATTCCTGACGCTCCTCGGAGGCATAGACTTGGATATGGATGCGCTCGCAGACATCATGTCCGATGAAGCGGGCAAGGCGAAAGATGAGAAAGCAAGCGAAGACGCGGACGCCGAAGAAACGGATGCGCTGACGTCTCTTTTCATCGATATCTCTTCCGCGCTCGATCTTTTGGACGGCTTGAGCGATCGTTCGCTTGTCGCATTGCTCGGCGTTACCGTCGAAAAAACGGAAAACACCTATACGGTGAGCGCGAATTCCAAGCGTTGGATCACCTTTTTAAAGACCTTCTTGCCCGAGAACGTATTGGAGGATATCGATTTCGACACGATCGTCGATCTCATCGACGCGCAGACGGGTGGCGCTTTGAAAGCGGGCGATATCGCGATCAAAGTGATCTCTACGATCAAAGACAACGGAATGGATCTTTCCTTGAATGTCGAGAATAAGAAAACCGACGAGGAAAGCATGTTCGCTTTTGCCTTAGAAGTCTCCGAGAGCGCATTCTCCATTCCGAGCGCGGATCCTGCCGAGACGATCGGCAGTGACGTCGAGATCAATATCCCCATCGCTTTGCCCAAGAATGACTTCTCCTTGAATCTTACGCTGGTTTTGCATACGTCGAATGCCTTGTCCTATGAAGGGAAAGATCTCCTCACCGGCTCGCTCGACTATAAGGATATTCGTGACGCCGTGCGCTTCGTTCTCAATGAAGGTTATCTCTATGTGGATGCGAGAACGCTTGCGACTTCCATGAGCATGGATCCCGCAAATGCCACCTTCTATAAAGCCTTTGAAGTGGAGGGCAAGCCCGCTTCCTTCTTCGAGGCGCTTCCCGGTCTGATCCTCGGGCTCATTGCGAAAGACAAGGACGCGGACGACCAAACCGCGCCGAAAGGCGAGGATCCGCAAGTCGAGGCGGAAGAAGGTCTCTTTAAAAACGGATACGGGGCTCGCGCCGATACGGATGACGGCGTCGCCGCGCTTCCCATCGGTGCTACGGAGGAAGATCTTCGCAAAGCGATCGAAGTCTATTACTTTGACGAGAGGGACGAGCAGATCGAATATGACGATTATACGGTGGACGGTTTTGACAGTTCCGTGTCTTTTATCGGCGAGGTGACGATCATACTTGCGCCGGGCTATGATACAAATATCCCCGTGCGCATTTATGATCCCAAAAATGAAAAGAAGCATGCCTTGGTCTGGCAAGACAATCGATTTGCTTTGGGGACCACGCGCGAAGAGGCGCAAGCGAGCTTTGCTTACATTCTTCGCTATACGGACGGAACCATCTTTTGGGACGTCTATAAGGAAGGGGTCACCTTCACCAATATTTATCCGCTTTTGACCGAGAACGTCTTTGCGACGGCGGGGGATTATGTTCTCTCCGTTTCAAACGAAGACGGTTTGACCGCGCTTGGTACGATCCATATTTATGATCCGGAGCATCTCCTGCCCGAAAAAATAGAGGCGCCGGAAACGGTTTATTTGGTAAAAGGCTCCACGGAGGAAGCGCTTCGCGAAGAGCTGTACGTCTCGATTATGTATGACGACGCATCCAATCAGGACGTGGAGGATTATACGATCGAGGGATATTCCGAGGACGCGGACAGCATTGTGGTGAAATGGGGAACGCTGGAGAAGACCGTAGGAATAGAGTATTATGAGCCGACGGAGGATATTACGGAAGAGCCGACGGAGGATGAGGCGTCCGCGTCGATCTTCAGATACTTCCGCTTCCTCGAGGGGCAGGAAGTGGAGGAGCCTTCCGCGGAGGAGCTTCAAGTCATAGAAACCGTGATCCTTTCGATCATCAAAGAGAATAAGGAACTCTTGGATTCGATCTGTACTTTCAGCAAGACGGCTAAGAGCGCCACGCTTCACGTCGCATTGAATGATGCGTCGGATAACGATCTTCTCGCTTTGTTGAATTCTTTCTTGGGCGTGCCCACCGAGGACGGCTGGGCATATATCGACGCGGCGCATCTTGTCGAGATCATAAACGCATTGAATAAAGGCGACGGAATGATGATCGATTTCTCCCTGCTTTTCGAAAGTTTGGTCGGCGTCAGTCTCGAAGACGCCTTGGAGGATCTCGCTTGCGAGGTCACGCTCAGCTGGGAAGAGGGGATCTCGATCTCCGTTTCTCTCGAGGATAGCGAGGGCGAGTCTTATTGCAGCGTCGGCGTCGGCGTAAGATCGGTGCCCGCGGCGGAGACTGCCTTCATCGCGGAATCGGAGATCGTGAAAGACCGTGATTTCGAGACCATTCCCGCGCTTTTGATCGGCGTTCTGATGCACGAATATTTCGCCTGAGAATTTTTCGAAAATGCGGCGCGCCCCCTTGCTTGGGACGCAAATGAGCCGCAAAACGAAATGCAGAAACAGAAGTCGGCGGATCCGCCGACTTCTTTTTCCGCCGGGCGGCGATCTCGGGATAATAGGAAGGGCAAGCCGAAAGACTTCGGAGATCCGTCTCGATTTTTCGCAAAATTCCGATGTTTCTGCGTTTTTTCGATTTGACAAAAGCGCAAATGATGCGTATAATAATGGAATGATAGTTAAGCTATCAAATTCGTTTTGCGCTTGCTCTTAGGCGCAAGCATGCGAAAGAGGTGTTTATGTCTGTCAAGGATATCAGAAGAAATGGCATTATAGATCTGGCGATCAAGATGTTTCTCAAAAAATCGATGGCGGATATCAAGATCAAAGACATCGCGAATAAAGCGAGGATCGGCGAGGCGACGTTTTATCGTTATTTCCCGAATCGCGCCTCCCTTATCATCGCCTGCGTCACGTATATGCAGGAGGCGATCGGCAAGCATTATTTCGCTTTCGAGAAAGGCGAGCGCGGCTTTGAGAAGCTCAAAGTTTTTTATCACCGCTTTTACGAGATCTTCAAAGCGCATCAAGAGTATTATAAGTTTTTGAGCGAGTTCGACGCGTATTGCACGTCCACGCCGAGGAAGAATTTGGAGCAGTATTCCGCGAATATGGATTATTTCTACGAGGCGTATATCTCCGCTTATCAAGAGGGCTTGGAGGACGGCACCGTGCGCGAGATCCCCGATATCGACGGGTTTTATTATTCCACGACGCACGCCATTCTTTCCCTTTGCAAAAAGCTCGCTTCCGAAGGAAATATCATTAAGCAAGACGAATTTATCAATAAAGCGGAAGAGGTGAAGACGGTCGCGGATATCTGTCTTTATTATCTCAAAGCATAGGATCGTTCCTTCCTTTTTCTCGGGCAAAACGTCATATTCCCGAGACCTGAAAAAAAGAAAAAGAAGTCGGCGGTTTGCCGACTTTTTTATTATATAAAGCTTTTAGAAGGGGGATCTTCACGCTCCGTCGCCGTTTCCGGCTTCTCGGAATAAGATTATTTCGTCTTCAAACAGGGCAGGCAGGTGACGCCTTCCGCGACGCCTCCGAGCATCGAAAAGACGCCGCTGAGGACGGAGCCGAAAGCAATGGTGATCTCCGTTGTGAAATTCGCGCGGGTAAGCGCTGCCGCCGAGAAGGAAAGCGCGCCGCTGACGAGGAAGAGCGCCGTCGATACGATACGGGCGATGAGGCTGTCCTTTCCGATGACGGCGGTCGCCGCGCCGAGCAAGGGGAGAAGATATGCGAGGATCATGCCCGCCGAAGCGGAGAGCACTTTGATATTGCTTTTCGTATAGCCGAGAGCGGTATTCAGTCCTTTGAATAAGGTCTCGCCGAGCACGTTTGCGCGTACGGAAGGCGCGAAAATAAAGAAAAACGCCGCGATCCCAAAGGCGGCGCCAGCGATCGTGCACGCCCAAGGCAAGATATTTTTGATCTTTTCTTTCATGATCTTCCTCCGCAAAGTGATGGAACTATTGTATGGGATAGGCGACATATTTGTAAAGCGCTTTTTCAAACAAGTGGAATAATAATTTGTTCGCAAGGGGCGGCGCAAGGGATGGCAAGGGGCAAAAGAGCCCTTATAGTCCGTGTTTTCGGAGGAAATCTTCCGTCGAAAGCGTGCCGTCCCGATTGATGCGATATAGGCGGGATAGCTTCGTCGCGTCCCCTTTTTTCAGAGCATTTACGCGCTCGTAACAGGTGAAGATCGCTTCGTAACCGAGGGCGTGCAAAATGTCTTCGCTCTCTTCGTCGTATGCCCCGAAGGGATAAGCGTAAGCGACGGGGCGCACGCCGCTCTTTTTCAAGAGCGCGTATTCGAGGCGAAGGGTGTCCTCCCGCAAGGCCTTCTCATAGTCCTCCGCGCTTTCCGAGGGCATTTTCGTGATCCCGAAGCGCGGCTTATAAGCGTGCATCGCATAGCTGTGATGTCCGATCTCGAAGACGCCGCTTCGCGCAAGGACGCCGATCTCGTCCCAGGTCAGATGCGAATATTCGACGTGATCCTTTTCGTGGGAAGAAGAGTACTCCGTAAAACATCCGATTACGTTCAAAACGGCGGAAAATCCTTGCTTTTTCAGGATTTTCCAAGCATAATGCATATTGTTGTAATGTCCGTCGTCGAAGGTGATGAGGACGGGCTTTTCGGGGAGCTCTCCTTCTCCTTTCAGATAGCCTTTTACTTCGGCAAGGGTGACGGAAGTATAGCCCCTTCCTTTCAGCGTCGTAAGGTCTTTTTCCAAAGTTTGCGGATGGACGGTGTACGTTCCTTCTTGTGATTTCAAGACTGAGTGATACATCAAGATAGGGAGGGATCTTGTCTCCTCCGCAAGGGCTTTTTTCGGCGCTTTCATCCCCCAAAGAGACGTCGCAAGGGAGATAAGGAGCAGGATCGCGGAGAGAAAAGAGCGAAAAATTTTCATATGATTAGATTGTTTCCGGAGCGGTGGAAATATCCCGCGCCGAGGCAAATCGGTTTTCGACGGTAAAATATTAAAAAAAATATTTTATGCGTTTTAATATCGTTTGCTTGCGACGCGGGGCGTATGCTATAATTTTTTCATAGAAAAAAATGAGATTTCGCACCGATCTCGGTCGGCGCGCATATATTTCGGATAATGTCTTAGGAGGCTTTTATGGAGAGAACGATATTTAAAGGTGCGGCGACGGCGCTCGTCACCCCGATGAAAAACGGAGAAGTGGATTTCGACGCCTTAGCACGCTTCACGGACTTCCAGATCGAGAACGGCATCGACGCTCTTGTCGCGGCGGGCACGACGGGCGAGGGCAGCACGCTGACGACGGAGGAGCATATCGAGGTGGTGCGTTGCGTCGCGAAGAGCGCGGCGGGAAGAGTCCCCGTCATCGCGGGCACGGGTAGCAACGACACGGCATACGCCATCGAGCTCTCGAATGAGGCGATCAAAGCGGGCGCGGACGCTCTGCTTCTCGTGACGCCTTATTACAATAAAGCCACGCAGGCGGGTCTCGTCAAGATGTATAAGCTCATCGCGGAGAATGTCTCCAAGCCGATCATCCTTTATAACGTCCCCTCTCGTACGGGCGTGAATATCGAGCCGTCGACTTATCTCGCGCTCGCGGACACGCCGAATATCGTCGCCATCAAGGAGGCTTGCGGAAATATCAGCAAGATCGTGGAGACGATGGCGCTCGTCGGGGATAAGCTGGATCTTTACAGCGGAAATGACGATCAGATCGTCCCCTTGATGAGTCTCGGCGGTTTGGGCGTCATCAGCGTTCTTTCCAATATCCTTCCCCGTGAAACGTCCGAGATGTGCCACGCTTTCCTCAGGGGAGACGTCCGCAAGGCGGCGGCGATGCAGTTCAAGTATCATAAACTCATCGATTCGCTCTTCTCGGAGGTGAATCCCATCCCCGTCAAGGCGGCGACCTATCGTATGGGCTTCGGCGACGGTTCCATCCGTCTGCCGCTCACCGAGATGACCCCCGAGAAAGAGGCGGTCATGCTCGCTTGCATGCGCGAGGCAGGGATCAAAGTATGAAGATCGTTTTGAATGGCGCCGGCGGTAAGCTCGGCTATGAAGTAAGCAAGGCGGCGAAAGAGCTCGGATATGAGATCATCGCCGTGGATAAAGCGGGAGCCGGCGCGGAAGAGAAGACATATTCCGCTCTCGGAGAGTATCAAGGCGCGGCGGACGTCGTCATCGATTTTTCCTCCCATCTCGCCACGAAAGAGCTCCTTTCTTACGTCACGAAGCGGAAGCTTCCCCTCGTGCTCGCCACGACGGGACAGACCGAGGAGGAGAAAGCCGCGGTCTATGAAGCGGCGAAGACCGTCCCTCTTTTTTTCAGCGCGAATATGAGCTATGGCGTGGCGCTTCTCGTCTCTCTCGTGAAGAAGGCGGCGGCGCTCCTCATGGACGACGACGCGGAGATCGTGGAATTTCATCATAATCGCAAGGTGGACGCCCCCTCCGGCACGGCGCTTATGATCGCGGAGGCGGTGAAGAGCGCGCGCGGCGAAGGAGAGATCGTGAAGGGCAGGAGCGGTCTCGGCAAGAGAGAAAAGGGAGATATCGGCGTCAGCGCCGTTCGTCTCGGGAATGTCGTCGGCAGGCACGAAGTCTATTTCTCCGACGGGATGGAGACCATCACCCTTACGCACGAAGCGCATGACAGAGCCCTTTTCGCGAAAGGGGCGCTCCGCGCGGCGGAGTATTTGATCGGCAAGGAGCCCGGGCTCTATACGATGCAGGATCTCGTGGAGGAGAAGAATGCCTAAGATCGCTTTTACGAAAATGCACGGCGCAGGCAACGACTATATTTACGTGAATTGTTTAAAGGGATTTGATTTCGATCCCGCTTTTCTCGCGGTGAAAATGTCCCCGAGGCATTTCTCGGTGGGGGCGGACGGGCTCGTCTTGATCCTTCCTTCCGACATTGCGGACGCGCGCATGCGTATGTTTAATGCGGACGGCAGTGAGGGCAAGATGTGCGGGAATGCCATCCGTTGCGTGGGCAAGTTTCTCTCCGACGGCGGTTTCGTGAAAAAAGACGTCATCACGGTCGAGACCCTTTCCGGTGTGAAGATCCTCCGCCTTTTTAAGGAGAATGGGCTCGTGACGGCGGTGTCCGTCGATATGGGACGAGCTGTCTTCGACATAAAGAAGATCCCCGCCCTCTTTTCGGCGCCCGAGATGATAAAAGCCCCCGTGGAGGTCGCGGGAAAGACTTATGAGATGACGGCGGTCTCGATGGGGAATCCTCACGCCGTGATCTTTACGGACGAGGTGTCATCCCTTCCGCTCGAAGCGATGGGGCCGAGTTTCGAGCATTTGCCGCTCTTCCCCGAGCGGGTGAATACGGAGTTTGTGAAGGTTCTTTCGGAGAAAGAATGCGAGATGCGCGTCTGGGAGAGAGGGAGCGGAGAGACCTTCGCTTGCGGCACGGGCGCTTCCGCCACGGTGGCGGCGGGCGTGAAATGCGGCGTTTTCTCCGAAAATTCCGACGTTACGGTGCATCTTCTCGGCGGAGACCTCGTCATACGGGTCTCTTCCGAATATGACGTCACGATGACGGGCGGCGCGACGAAAGTCTATGAAGGAGTGTTTGAATATGATGAAGATCAAAGTAAATGAGAATTTTGCGGCGTTGAAAGAGAGCTATCTTTTCTCCGAGATCGGGAAGAGGGTGAGAGCCTATCAAGCGGAGCACCCCGAAAAAGAAATCATTCGCCTCGGGATCGGCGACGTCACCCTCCCGCTCGCGCCCATCGTCGTGGAGGCGATGAAGAAGGCGGTGGAAGAGATGGGGGTCAAAGAGACCTTCCGAGGCTATCCGCCCGAGTACGGCCATGCGTTCCTGCGCGAAGCCATCGCGAAGTATTATAAGAGAAAGGGCGTAAAGGTCTCGGCGGACGACGTCTTCGTCTCGGACGGCGCGAAGAGCGACGTGGGCAATATCGTGGATATCCTCGGGAAGAATAAGGTCCTCATTCCGTCTCCCGTGTATCCCGTTTATATGGACAGCAACCTAATGAGCGGAAATAAGATCGAGCTTCTCGAAGCGGGGGAGGCGGACGGCTTCCTCGGCACGCCCGACGTCCTCGATCTCGAACCCTATGTCATCTATATCTGCTCGCCGAATAACCCCACGGGCGCGGTCTATGACAGAGAAGGGCTCGCGGCTTGGGTGAATTATGCGAAAGAGAGCGGCTCGCTCATCATCTTCGACAGCGCCTACGAGGCTTTTATCAAGGGGGATTATCCCCATTCGATTTATGAGATCGAGGGTGCGGAGACTTGCGCCATAGAGATATGCAGTTTCTCCAAGATGGCGGGCTTCACGGGGACGCGTTGTGCTTGGACGGTGGTGCCGGAAGCGCTCGTCACGGAGGACGGATATGCTTTGAAGAAGCTTTGGTCGAGAAGACAGGCGACGAAGTTTAACGGCGTCTCGTATCCCGTGCAACGCGGCGCAGAGGCGGCGCTCTCCGATGAGGGCGTGAAGCAATGCGCGGCGCTCGTGGATTATTATATGGAAAATGCGAAGATCATCAGCGAGATGCTCACGCGTAAGGGCGTCTGGCATACGGGAGGCGTGTCTTCGCCGTATATTTGGCTGAAATGTCCGAACGGGATGTCGAGCTGGGCGTTCTTCGATATGCTCCTGCAAGAGGTGCAGGTCGTCGGCACGCCGGGCGAAGGCTTCGGCGAAGCGGGCGAAGGTTATTTCCGCTTGACGAGCTTCGGCAGCAGGGAAGGCACCGTCGCCGCGGTCAAGAGACTTGAATCCGTTTTGTGATCGCGGAAAGAGAGGAGACTATGTTACACGAGAATCTTGGGATCAATGAAAAAGGACGTCTGACCTTCGCGGGCGCGGACGCCGTGCTCCTCGCGGAGAAATACGGCACGCCGCTTATGCTCCTCGACGAAGATCGGATCCGCCGAAATATCCGTAGATATAAAGAGGCGCTCCTCGAATGTTTCGGGGAGGGGAGCTTCCCGCTCTTTGCCTCCAAAGCGCTTTGCTTTAAGGGGATCTATCGTCTGGCGAAGGAAGAGGGGATCGGGATGGACGCGGTCTCGGTCGGCGAGCTTTACACGGCGAAAGCCGCGGGCTTCGACCTCTCGAAAGCTTATTTCCACGGGAATAATAAAACGGACGCGGACATCGCTTATGCCGTGGAGAACGGCGTGGGCGCCTTTGTGGTGGATAATGCGGACGAGCTCTTCGCTTTGGAAGCTTATCTCGCTTCGGCGGATAAGAAGCAGGATATCCTCCTTCGCATTACGCCGGGCATCGATCCGCATACGCATAAAGCCATCGTGACGGGCAGCGTGGACAGCAAGTTCGGCTCGGCGATCGAGACGGGACAAGCGGAGGAGATCACGCGCCTTGCGCTTTCGCTTCCCCATATCGTGCTGAAAGGGTTCCATTGCCACGTCGGTTCGCAGATCTTCGATATCGAGCCTTTCA
>CAMOUZ010000030.1 GCA_946626795.1 uncultured Clostridia bacterium | reverse complement strand
GGGAGAGGACATACGAGCCGACGGGATTTCCCGGGGCATTCGTCACCAAAAGTTTCAAACCTTCGAGCGCCGAAGCGTCTCCGATAAAGAATGTAAAAGACGCGCCTTTGACGAGGACATTCACGAAAGCCGAAGCAAAAGCGCCCACGAGACCCGTGACCGCCGCCGTAAAGACAACGAGGGGGCTCGCTTTGAGCTTATACGCGATGCCCACGCCGATACCGGCGCCCATAAGGGATTTCGCGATCTTGGCGATATAATCCAAAGTATGCGCGAAAGCATTGTCGCCGAGCCAAGAGGCGATCTGCGCGAGGATCGTCCCCGCGATAAGCGTACAGAACAGTCCTTGCGCCATCCCCGAAAAGGCATCGATGAACCAACGCTTGGCAAGGCGCTTCGCCGTGTCCTTCACGGGGCTACTCTTTTTTTCTTCCGTAAGCGGAGCTTCCGTGCCCTCGCTCTCTTCTTTGATGATCTCGTCCATTTTTCTCTCCTCGATTGTTTTCCGATCCGCGTAAGGAAGCGCTTATCCGCGCCGCCCGCCGAGCTTATTCTTGACGCAAGCTTCGTAAAGCAACACCGTACCCGCCACACCGACATTTAAAGAATCGCATTGTCCCATCATCGGGATCGCCACGTAATCCACCTCTTTGTCATACCATACGCGACTGATGCCGTAGCGCTCGCTTCCCATCACGAAAGCGACGCGTTTGCCGAGGGGAAGCTCGTAATACATCTTCTCCGCGCGGCTGTCCGCAAGATAGATGGTGAAACGCTTGCTTTTCAGATATGCATAGCAGTCGTCCACACTTTCAAACTCGATGATGGGCACATGAAACGCCGCCCCCATCGTACTATGGATAAATTTCGGATGCGTTAAACGCGCCTTTCTATTCACGATGAATACCGCGTCCGCGCCCGCGCCGTCCGCCACGCGTACGAGCGTGCCCATATTGCCGGGCATCTCGACTCCGTCCAAGATCAGGATGACCGCCTTGTCGTCCAAAGAGAGGTCCTCCAAGGAATACTCCTTCATATAACAGATCGCGAGGACGCCGTCCGGCTTGTCCTTCTCCGCGAGCTTCTCGAAGACCTTTTTGCTCACGGTATAAGCGTGCTCCGCGCGCGGAAGCATCTCCTTTACCAGCGCGACGCACTCATTCGTATACACGCATTCGGGCGAAACGAGGAGAGCGTCGACGCGCAAGTCATTGTCCAAGGCGAGTTTCGCAAGCCAATACCCCTCCGCGACGAAAAGACGCTTGGGATTCGGCTTGGAATTCGCCGCGATGGCTTTCACCGAGCGCACGACGGGATGCGCCTCTCCGATATTGAGGAGGCGATACTCCGCGAGTATTTCTTGTAATCTCTCCTGTAAATCCGCCATTATTTCACGATGAAATTGATGATCTTCCCGGGAACGTAGATCACCTTCACGACATTTTTCCCTTCGAGGTTTCCCGCGACATCGGAAGCCATGACCGCCGCAACGGCGTCCTCTTGCCCCGCGGCACGCGGAATACGCACGACGCCTTTGAGCTTGCCGAGGATCTGCACGGGGATCTCCACTTCGTCCTCCACGAGCATTTTCTCGTCGTATTCCGGCCAACGGCTCTCCGCGATGAGCGTCTGATTCCCGATGGCTTCATTGATCTCTTCCGTGATGTGCGGCGCGACGGGATAAAGGAGGGTCAGGAGTGTTTCGAGCTCGCCCTTCGTGACATAGCCGTCCGCATAGATCTCATTCACGTATCCCATCATCGCGGCGATGGCTGTATTGAAGCCCGTCGCCTCATAATCCGCCGAGACCTTCTTGATCATCTTATGGGTGCTCGCCGTGTGCTTCTTGCTGTAACCCGTCTCTTCCGTCATGATCTCGGGAAGACGCCATACCCTGTCGAGGAATCGCTTGCAACCCACGATGCTGTTGTCCGACCAAGGCGCGGGACGCTCGTAATCCCCGATAAACATCACGTACGTGCGAAGGACGTCGCTGCCGTATTTGTCGATGCAGTCATTCGGATTTACGACGTTACCGAGGCTCTTGCTCATCTTATTGCCGTCGCTACCGAGCAGAAGGCCTTGCGCCGTACGCTTCTTATAAGGCTCCGCATTGGGCACGGCGCCGATGTCATAAAGGAAGCGGTTCCAGAAACGCGAATAGATGAGGTGGCGTGTGACGTGCTCCATGCCGCCGTTATACCAATCCACCTGCCCCCAATATTTGAGTTTCTCGGGATCGGCAAGAGCATTCTCGTTCTTCGGGTCAATATAACGCAGGAAGTACCAGGAGGAGCCCGCCCACTGCGGCATCGTATCCGTCTCGCGCTTCGCCGCGCCGCCGCACTGCGGACACTTGCAATTCACCCAATCGGTGACTTTGGAGAGCGGAGACTCTCCGGTATCCGTCGGCTTATAATCTTCGAGGGGCGGGAGCTTCAAGGGAAGCTCTTCCTCAGGCACCGGGACCATACCGCATTTCTCGCAATACACGATGGGGATGGGCTCGCCCCAATATCTCTGGCGGTTGAACGCCCAATCTTTCATATTGTAATTCACCTTCGCGGAGCCGATGCCCTCTTTTTCGAGGTGTTTGATCATCGTGGCGATGGCTTCTTTTACGGAGAGACCATTGAGGAAGCCGCTATTGATCATCGTGCCGTTATAGATGTCGGTATAGGCGGTCTTTTCGAGATCCACCTCACCGTCGATGACCTGCACGATGGGGAGCGAATATTTCTTCGCAAAGTCATAGTCTCTCGTATCGTGCGCGGGGACCGCCATGATCGCGCCCGTTCCATAGCCCATCATCACGTAATCCGCCACGAAGATGGGGACTTCCTTGCCGGTGAGGGGATTGATGGCGCTGACGCCTTTCAACATGACGCCCGTCTTGTCTTTTTGAAGCTGAACGCGCTCGAACTCATTCTTGCGGCGCGCCGCTTCGCGATAAGCTTCCACTTCCGCCAAATTCTCGATCTTGTCCTTATTCTCCTCGATCAAAGGATGCTCCGGCGCGATACACATGAAAGTGACGCCGAAGATGGTGTCGCAACGCGTGGTGAAGACGCGAAGTTTGCCGCCCGTTGTGAGGCCGAAATCCACCTCTGCGCCATAGCTCTTGCCGATCCAATTCTCCTGCTCCGTCTTGACTCTCGGGAGGAAATCCAGCCCTTCGAGACCGGAAAGGAGCTTGTCGGCATAGTCGCGGATCTTCAAGAACCAGACGTCCTTTTGTTTCTGAATGACCTCGCTTCCGCAACGATCGCACACCCCTCCCTGCGACTCTTCGTTCGAGAGGACGACCTTACATTTCTCGCAGAAATTCACGTACGTATTGCTACGATACGCCAAGCCGTGCTTATAGAGTTGGAGGAAGATCCACTGCGTCCATTTATAATAGCCGGGATCGGTGGTATCCACCGTGCGGCTCCAATCGAAGGAATAACCCACTCTTTTGAGCTGGCTCACGAAGGTATGGATATTGCGGTCGGTGACGAGACGGGGATGCTGATTCGTCTTCATCGCATAGTTCTCGGTGGGCAAGCCGAAGGCGTCCCAGCCGATGGGGAACAGCACGTTATAGCCTTGCAAACGTCTCTTTCTCGAAATGACCTCCATCGAGGTGAAAGCGCGGATATGCCCCACATGGAGACCTGCGCCCGAGGGATACGGAAACTCGATCAGCCCGTAAAACTTCGGCTTTTTGTCGAAGTCGATCGCTTTGAAAAGCTCTTTCTCTTCCCAGATTTTTTGCCATTTTGCTTCTACTTCTTTCGGTGAATACTCTTTCATGTTCGTCCTTTTACGCGCGCTTGCCTCGGCAGGCGCGAAAATCACTATAATAAATAATAATATAGTATTCATTTGCAAAAGTCAAAGATTTTCTCTCCTAGGCGAAAAGCCTTTTGGCTTTTAAGACGAAATCGCTTCCTCTTTCTTTGATAAAACGCCGCTCCGCCATTATAAAAACCGCAAAATTCGGCAATCCTACATACGGAGGTAATGAATGACAATGAACCCTTTTGAACTCAAACCCATGCCCATCGAGGACTGTTTCGTAGACAGAAGCACCCTCTACGGATACAGCTACGACAAGTACAACGCCGATCCTTACACAAAGCTCCGCATCATTTTGATGAACGGCGCGGAATATGAACAAGTATGGTTCGGACATAACACGATGCGCTGTGAAACGAGCGGCGACCTCAGACGCGATCTCGCTTTGATCCGCAGAAGCGAACAAATGCAACAGAAGCGGATCGCTTGCCTGAAACCCATCTCGGAGAGCGTCCTCGAAAACACCATCGGCTACGAGCAACTCGCCGTGGATCTCACCGCCTTGATGGCGTCGCGTGAAAAAGATCCTTACGTCAAACATTGCTTGGACTTTGCCCTTCTCGAAGACTTCGACCATCTTTACCGTTATGCGGATCTCCTGAATATGGAGACGGGACAAAAAGCGGAAGAGATGGTGGGCTGTTACACCGAGATCATGCCGGGACGCCCGACCGTCAGCGAGCATAGGCACCCCTACGACGACGTTAAGCGCCCAATCGGAAAGAACGCCTCGCTTCTCACCAAACTGCAAGTGAATATCATCACCGCGGCGGAACAGCAGACGATGAACTACTATATGAATCAATGCGGATTTTATAAATCCGACCTCGGCAGGCGGCTTTACCAAGAGATCGCGATGATCGAAGAACAACACGTGAGCCAATACGGGAGTTTGATCGACCCGAACCAAACCCCGCTGGAAAAGCTCCTGATGCATGAATACACCGAGGCCTATCTCTATTACAGCGCTTACGAGAGCGAAACGGACAAGAAGATCAAAGAAGTCTGGGAAGAGCTCTTCGAGCAGGAAGTGGCGCATCTCCACTATGCGGCGGGGCTCTTGAAAAAATACGAGAACCGCGACTACACGGACGTCATCCCAGCGCCTGCCTTCCCCGAGCTTCTCATTTTCAAAGAGCAAAAAGACTACGTGCGAGATGTGCTGAAACACACGGTGAACGAGACCGCGATGCGCGAAGACTTCACGACGGTGAACGCCTTGAACGACTCTTTCGATTTCTTCGACTATCAAAGCCGCGTAAACGGCGAAAAGGCGGCTTCGCACGAAGTCATCGAAAGACACATCGAAGAGCTCGGCAAAGACTATCGCTACGAAGAAAAGGAACACCCCGTCCCCGCCCTCCGAAACCGCGAAAAAGACAATGTCTCCGTGGGAAGAGAAAAGAGCAAAGAAAGCGCTCGATAAAAAAAGAGAAAAGGCTTGCGATCTTTCTCGCAAGCCCCTTACAAAGTCCCTTGCGCAAGGGACTTTTTCTTTTTGAAAAACGCCTTACGAATGAGCGTACACGGGGAGGCTATTCAGAATGTATTCCGACTGTTTTTCGACGTTCGTGTACTGTACGCCCACGTAATCGAAAGAACAGTCATCGTGGATGCGAATGATATTGTAGCCTTTGAGTTCATCGGGATTCTCGGACATCTTATGCGTATAAAGACTG
Source organism: uncultured Clostridia bacterium (assembly GCA_946626795.1). Taxonomy (GTDB): domain Bacteria; phylum Bacillota; class Clostridia; order Christensenellales; family CAG-1252; genus CAG-1252. The sequence continues at coordinate 5,343 of CAMOUZ010000030.1, read as the reverse complement.
TACGTGGCATAACCGCCGCAAATGCCGTAACAAAGATAAACGGGAGAATCTTCCGTCGTATACGTCCCCGTCTCGAAAAGCACGCTGTTCGTCACGTGATCATGCCCGCAGAAGAGCCCGTTCACGTGCTCGCGCATGGAGGTCATAAGGGCATACATTCCGTTATTGTAATCGGAAGAACAGCAACCTTCCTGACAGCCCGTTCCGTCGGCATACGCCCAACCTTCTTTCAAAACATAGAAGCCGATGACCTCGTCTTTATATGTACGCTCGCTCCCGAGCATCTTTTTATACACGGCGGGGATCAACGTAACCTTTCGCTTGCCTCCATTCTTTGCCGCCGCGGAGACTTGGATGATCTCCCCTGCGTCGAGAGCTTTTTGCTCTTCTTTGGTCAGAGCGGACGCCTCCCTGCAATTCGGCTCTTCGGAGAGTAAAACGACGCTCCTTTCGACATTCTCGTCTTTCGGCGCGTACTCCGACTGTCTCACATAAACAAGACTGCTCTGTTCCACGAGAGGGATATGGATGAAGAGCATCGTCTTCACATCCTCGTTGAGGCGAACTGCCGCCTGTACTTGCTCTTTGTACCATTGCATTTGATCCTCTTTCAAGAAATCATACGTGCCTTTCTTTACGCCCACTCTCTCGGCGTCCTCGTCCGTGATAGCGTCGCCCGTGTCCATAAAGATCATGGACTGAACCACTTTATAATCCTTTCCGAGGAGATGGACCATGCAGTTCCCTTGTCCCCAAACCTTCTTTCCGTCCGACGTGTATTTCACGCTGCTGTCCAAGACGCAATGGGGATAAGAAGCGCAGATCTCGATGAGCTCCTTACGCGAGAGCGCGAAGATCTGATCCCCTTCGTGATTTCCGATGACGTACGTCCAATAAATGCCGAGTTTTTCGAAAATATTGCAGAGCTGAACGGCGCGGGATCTGCCTCGAATGCTCGTAATGATGTCACCGGTCAGCACGACGTAATCCGGTTTCTCACGATAGATCGCGTCGAGGAACTTCTCGAGCGTGACCTCATTCTCTTTCATCCTGTCTCCGAAATGGAGATCCGTAGCTTGCATCACCTTCCAATCCGTCTCGTCCACCGAACCGTCCGCATTGAGCTTGACGAGGGAATAAGCGTCCTCGCTCGGATTCTGCTTTTCACCGGGCGCAAGAAGCGTGACGTTATTCGACACTTTATGGATCTTTTCCCAATCCACGCGCATCGGCATACTACCGTAAAGGAAGACGACAACGAGGCCCACCGCAAGCACAAGGAAAACGGAGACTGCCGCTATGATCTTGCCCTTCTTCGACATACGATTACTTTCTTCCATATTCTTCTCCTCTTCCACCGAAAACTTTATGCCGGCTCGCCGTCTACGATGCGATACACGGGCGCGCCTCCATACAAAACGTCCGCGAAGCTGAACTTCCCATCCGCCTTGATCTCGATCACGGAATAGCCGCGATCCTCGTATTTCTCCGTCTCGGAAAGGCCGTCGTCTTTCAAATTATAGCCTTGCCTGCCGCTACACGTGCCGTAGCAAAGATAAACGGGGGACGCCAGCGCGGGCTCATAGAGAATGGTATTATTGATATGATCGTGACCGCAGAAAACGCCGTTCACGTACGCGCCCATCGCCGCGAGGCGCGCATACATCCCGTTATTGTATTCGGAGGAGCATGGCCTCTCGAAACTGCGGGTATCGCCGATGACGTTCCAGCCGTCTTTCTTCACGAAATATCCGACGACTTCGCCATTCACAACGACTTCGCTCCCCTCCACTTTTTTCAGATCCGCGGAGACAAGCTTGACCGAGCCCGACTTCAACTTTTCGATGGTCTTTTCATCCGCATTCGCAAGATAATCCGGATGCTCGGAGAGGAGGACCAGTTTCCCTTTCTCCACGCTCTCCTGCTTCACGAAATAATAGTTTCGATACTCCTCCAAGGGGATATGGAAGAAGAACATCGTCTTGACCTCTTTCGTGAAATTATTCGTGACGTTCTTGATCTGTTCTTCGCTCCAAGTCATCTGACTCTCTTTGATATAGTCGTAGGAATGCTCGCGATATTCGGGACGCTCCTTGGAAAACGCCGCGTAATCTTCGTCCGAGATCTCGTTTCCGCTATCCAAGAAGATCATGGACTGCACGACGTCGAAATCCGCGCCGAGCAGATTCACGACGAAATTACAGTATCCCCAAACGTCCTCGTTCGCCGCGGTCTTCTTGACGGAAGTATCCACGAGACAGTGGTCATATGTCTCCACCGTCTTCATTGTATTCAAGCGAGAGACCGTATAGGGGTCGGAATCGCCCTCGTGATTTCCGAGGACGTACGCCCAATAGATCCCCGCCGTCTCGAAGATCTCGGAGAGCTGTTTCAAACGCACTTTGGCGCCGAGGCGGGTGACGATGTCTCCCGTCAGCACGACGAAATCAGGCTTTTCCTCATTCAGCGCCGCGATGAAGTGCGCGATGGTGTCATTCGTGGTCTTCAGCTCATGCGTGAGGTGCATATCCGTAAACTGCAAGACCTTCCATTCCGAAGAGATCACCCTCCCGTCGGCGTCCAACTTTACAAGAGCGGGGGCGCCCGTCGCATTTCGCGCATCGTCGGCGGAAAGCAAGACGACATTCGTCTCTGACTTCTCGATGCTCTCCCAATCGATCTTCATCGGGCGCGGCAAAAAAGAATTCAAAAGATAGATCGCAACGCCGATGATACCGGCGACAACAACGCCGACGACGATCCAAATAATCAATTTCTTTCCGATTTTCGCCATGGTCTTTCTCCTTATGATTCTTTCGTGACGTCTTCTTCGCGAACGCCTTCTCTGACATTCAGGCGCAAGGTGTGTCCACCCGCCGACACCCTGATATCTTCCGCGAGATAATCCGCTTGGACATAAGGCGTCTCAAAACGCTTGTATTCGCTCTGCTGCGCTTCTCCGTTCACGGTGAAAGCGCCGCGATAGGTAAGAGAAAGCCCTTTCTCGCGAGAAGCATAGGCAAGAGTGGATCCGTCATAGGAAACGGCGTTTCCCTTGATCCTTTCGACGAAGGCAGAGAAACCCCCCTCCTTCTCCGCGGAGGAAAGCTCATAGATCGTGAATTGATCGCGTCCTCTTTGGACAAGCTCGAAATGCTTGCTCTCATCTTTGATGAGACCTTCCATCGGAGCCGCTTTCGCTTCATTGAAAGGCAGATACTCGAAATCCGACGCGCCGATCAAAGCGAGATAGGTCTCGCCTTTTCTCGCAAAGGCATAATGCCCGTCCACGATGACCTCGTCGAGGAGCTCCTCGGGGAGATAAGTATGCGTATAATCCAGCATGGGCGCGGGCGAGAAGACGATGCTCTTCGGAATATGATGAATGAGCATACAGACATTTTCGTTTTGCGCCGCGTCGGGAGCGCATCCGTAGCCGCCCCAAAAGCCCGGGGAGGTATGGAAGACTTTATCCTTCAAGGGATGGTGTGTAAAGACGGTCACCGCCTCGGGGAGCACCACAGCCATCGTGGTTTGTTGCGCGCCCGCGCTACCCGGGTAATAGCGCTGCAAAGAGGAAAGCTTATAATCTTTCGTCTTATAAGCATAGACGTTTGCGCGTTGGATCGCGACGCCGTTCGGATAGATCTTCAATGCCTTCGAGACGAAAGGAAGCACGCCGAGGAAGCGCAAGAAAGAGATGTTGAAATATTTAAAAGACGAGAAGAAATGATTCCGAATCAGAGAGTACTCATTCACGATGTCGAGGGTATTATTCAAGACCTCGGGATTGGAGAAAGCCTCCATGCCGAATTGGAAGGTGATGTCTCTGTCCGAAACGCCGAGAAGACCCTGGTCTTCCAGGTCGGAAAGGTCCAAGCCCGAAGCCGTCTTGATGATCTCGGTCTCGCGGGAAGCGGCGATGGCTTTGATCGCGGCGGGGACTTCATACAACGGCTTGCCTTCCTCGTCTCTCGCAAGGACCAAGCGAAGGAAAAGCTCGCTCTGCCTGCCCGTATGCGCGTAAACGCCGCCGACTTTCGAGCCGTCGCCGAAAGCGGACTCGATGACGATCTCGGAATTATTCTCGTGGAAAGCCGTATTGAGATTATTCCTCGCATAGGCCCTGCCCTGCGCACCGATGATCGTGCCGAAAGAATAAGCGTGGGCGTAATCGAGACAGAGGAGATCCAACACGGAGCGCACCCTGTCCATCATCTCTTTATCTTCGCGGTCCCCATAGAGGAGGAGCAAAGAGAGCTGCGCAAAATTCACGGGAAGATAATTGTGCGAATAAAACTCGGAGAAACCGTACTTGCCGCGGAGATTGAGCCACATCAGGATGCGGCGGCGCGCTTCTTCCGCCTTCTCGGAGCCGAGGCGTCCGTCATGGGTGAAGGTCTTGTCCGCATAGCGGCGACCGATCAAATACGCCAAAGCGAAGAAGGTCAAAGAATGGTTCTCGGAGAAATAACAAGCGCTGTCCACCCCTTTCTCCGTGATCCAAAACTTCATCGAGAGGAAAGTCTCATCGAGAAGGGAGCGGACGCGGGGCGAGATCTCGTCCAAGACATCGTCCGACGCCGTGATCAAGCGATAAAGCCTGACGGCGCGGAAATCATAACAGTCATAGCGCTCGTGGATGTATTTCAGATCCTCCTCAATAATATTGAGAAGCATCTCTTCCGTGATATCCTCCAAGCCGAATCCGATGTCGGGATGACGCATCCCGCGATGCTCGAAGAGCCAGAGGATATCCGAAAAGCTGTAACGATAAACGTGCTTATCTTCCTTCTTCGGAGCGGTGGGACGAGACTTGGACGTGAGCCCGAGGGCGAGGTCTATGCCCATCCAAACTGCGATAGCGAGGAAGATGAAAGCGAAATAGGGACTGACCACGATGAGGAGAATGATCGCCGCAAGGGTCAGGATCGTTTTCAGGAGAAAGGCTACGAGCTGTTTGCGCTCGGACTTATTCAAACCTTTTTTCATCACAATACCTCTCGGATTAATCGTTTTTATCGGAGGAATCGTCTTCTCTGATCTCCTCTGCCGTCTCCGCGGGCGCTTCGACTTCGACGCTACCTACGCCCGTATCCGCCGCAAGCACAGGTTGCTCACCGGATTCCGCAGCTTGCATTTCCGCAGCGGCTTCCGCACGTCTGCGATCAAGCTCCTCGAAGATCTCGTCACGATGCTTGCCGTGGAAATTATCGAAGAGAAGCGGGATAATGGCGAGGACGGAGCCCGCAAGAGGCGCGAGCGTGACCAGATAGAAAAGTCCTTGCTTCGTGCCGTCGGACTGGATAACGAGCTCGGAAGCATTCATCGCCGTGTGATATC
>CAMOUZ010000029.1 GCA_946626795.1 uncultured Clostridia bacterium | reverse complement strand
GATGGGCGTCACTTTCTGCCCGAGGATCACGCCCTTTTCCCGCTTGATCTCGAAGCCTTCGCGGCGCTGTTTTTCATGGAATTCGCGGATATTCTTCGCGGATTTTTCAAGGATTCGGAAAAAACTCTCTTCCACAGCCGCCACGCCTTCTTCGATCTCCTCTTCCGAGACCCGAAGGGCGTCGAGCTTCACCTTATCGAAACGCTCCGCGTATTCGTAAAGCGCCGCGTCTCCCTCCGCTCTGACTTTCGCGATGATCTCGGAGACCACCCCCGAGACGTCCTCGATGGGCTTCGGCGAAGCGACGATGTCTTTATTCTCTATGTTCTTATAATCAAGGATACGGATCATTTCAGTTTCTCCACGACTTCGGCAAGCCCCGCGGTCAAACGATCCACGGCGGCTTTTTTAAATTTCGCCGCGCTCTTATTCGCGATCAAACGCGCGCTGATCGGGAAGACCGTCTCCAAGACTTGCAGATTATTCTCCTTCAAGGTCGTCCCTGTCTCCACGATGTCCACGATGACGTCGGACAGTCCGAGGATGGGGGCGATCTCGATGGAACCATTCAGATGGATGATGTCGATGTCTCTCCCCTTCCCGCGATAAAACGCGCGCGCCACGTCGGAGAATTTCGTCGCGACGCGAAGCGCCCTGCCCTTATCGTCACGGAAGTCCTTAGGCCCCGCGACCGCCATACGGCAAGCGCCCTTTTTAAGGTCCAAGAGCTCATAAACGTCGGGACGATACTCCGCGAGGATGTCCTTCCCCGCCACGCCGACGTCCGCCACGCCGCGCTCGACATAGATCGTCACGTCGGAAGGCTTCACCCAGAAATAACGCACTTTGCATTCCTCGTTCTCAAAGACGAGCTTGCGGCTCTCTTCGAGGAGCGAAGGGCAAGGAAAGCCCGCTTCGGCAAACATTTGATAGATCTTCTCGCCGAGTCTGCCCTTAGGCAAAGCGACGTTCAGATAATCGTCCTGCGGGAGAGATTCCTTTGCCGAAAGAAGATCCAAAAGATCGGTATACACCGCAAAGCCGATGGCGGCGGCGCTCTTTCCGAGGCGCTGCATCAAGCGGTCATATCGCCCGCCCGAGAGGACGGGAGAAGGGATCCCGCGCAGGAATCCTTTGAAAATGATGCCGTTATAATAATTCTCGTCCCCCGTCGCGGAGAAATCCACCCGCACGGCTTCCGCCCCTTCCGCGTCACGAAGAACTTTCAAAACCGAGAGGAATTCCGAAAGCGCGGGGATGCCCCAAAAGACGCGATCCGCCTCTTCCAAAACGGGGATCGCGAGAGAAAGATCATCCGCAAGCGAGAAGACTTTCGTCGCGGCGGACACCCTTTCCGCAGGGGCGCCCGTGGAGGAAAGAATGGCGCGGATCTTATCCGCATTTCGGCTCCCCACCGCCTCCGCAAGACTCTCCTTTTCCGCGGGAGGTACGCCGAGCGCCTCCGAAAGCGCCGCAGCCACGCCGAGATCCGAGACGTCGAGCACGCAGGAAGAAGAGATCGTCCCGAGGCTCTTCACCGCGAGAGAAAGCACCTCTTTGATCTCCGCCGCGCCGATCTCGCCGAAGCATTCCAGCCCCGTCTGCATGATCTCCTTGAAAGAATCCCCCGCCGACGGTCGATAGACATTCTCGCTGTAATACACCTTGCGCACGCCCTTAATCTCCGCGTCGCATCCTTTGATGATGGAGAGGGTCACGTCCGGCTTCAACGCCATCAATCTGCCATTCGTATCCGTAAATGTCAGGACATTATCCGAAACGAGGAAATTCTTGTTCCGCGCATAAAAGTCATATTCCTCAAACTTGCTCATGCGATAATACTCATATCCCGAGTCCGCATAGAGCTCTCGAAGCGCGAGGACCGTGCGCTCGCCGCTTTCCAAGACGCTATCTTTTATCTTCATCGCCCGACACCTCGTTAAAAAGCTTGATCGCCTTCTCATAGCCGCCGTTTCCGTACATAAGGCAACGATTTACGCGGCTGATCGTCGCGCTGCTCGTCCCCACGGCGGAGACCACGCTCTGATAATTCGCGCCGCCCTTTAAAAGGAGCGCCATCTCGAAGCGTTGCGCCATGTCCTGCAACTCTTTGATCGTGCAAAGGTCGGAAAAAAAGTCGAAGCAGTCATCCGCCGAAGACATCTTCGCGATGACCTGCATAAGGTTCTCCACTGATTGATTCCTGATCTTGTCCATAAACTCACCCCGTGATTTTATTGTGTTATTATTTTAGCGCACTAAATTGGCGAAGTCAAACAAAATACGTTCCCCTTTCGGAAGAATTTTTCCGTGAAATCCTTCGGAATAAACGAAATCAAAAAAAGGGCTTCTTTTTTGAGAAGAAGCCCGCAGTGAGCGAGGGAAAATCGCTTAATGATGGAAAAGGCGCGCGCCCGTGAAGCACATCACCATCCCGTATCGATCCGCCGCCGCGATGACGTCCGCGTCACGCACCGAGCCGCCCGGCTGGACGACGTACTCCGCGCCGCTTCTACGCGCGCGATCGATATTATCCGAAAAGGGGAAGAAAGCGTCGGAAGCCACGGTCACCCCCTTGACCGCGGAGAGAATCGCCTTCTTCTTTTCTTTCGTCAAAGGCTCGGGTCGGCGCGTAAAATAACGCTGCCATACGCCATCCGCAAGGAGTTCTTCGGACTCTTCCTCCGAGAGATAAAGGTCGATGACGTTATTGAGATCGGGACGGGAGAGATCTCCCCGAAGCGGGAGAGAAAGCACCTCGTCGGTTTGGCGCAGGAACCAATTGTCCGCCTTTGCGGCGGCGAGACGCGTGCAATGGATGCGGCTCTGCTGCCCCGCGCCCACGCCGATCGCTTGCCCGTCATAAGCGAAGCAAACGGAATTGGACTGCGTGTATTTCAAGGTGATCAATGCGATGATCATATCCTGCGCTTTTTCGGGTGGGATCTCCTTCCGCTCGGTCACGACGTTCGCAAGAAGGGAAGCGTCGATCAAAAGATCGTTCCGCCCCTGCTCGAAAGTCACGCCGAAGACCTGCTTACGCTCGCGCGGCGCGGGCACATACGCCTCGTCCATCCGCACGATATTGTAATTCCCTTTCCTCTTCCCTTTCAGGATCTCCAAAGCGCGCGGCGTATAGGAAGGCGCGATGATGCCGTCCGAGACCTCGCGCTTGATGATCTCCGCGGTGGTCTCGTCACATTCGTCCGAAAGCGCGATCCAATCCCCGAAAGAGGACATCCGATCCGTGCCGCGGGCGCGCGCATAAGCACAGGCGATGGGCGAATCATCCAGCCCCTCGACGTCATCCACGAAGCAGGCACGTTTCAAAGCGTCGGGGAGCGGCTTCCCCACCGCCGCCGAAGTCGGAGACACGTGCTTGAAAGACGCCGCCGCGGGGAGCCCCGTCGCGCGCTTGATCTCGCGGACGAGCTGCCAACCGTTCAATGCGTCCAAAAAATTGATGTACCCGGGTCTGCCGTTCAATATCTCCAAGGGGAGTTCGCCTTCTTCCGCGTAAATGCGGGCGGGCGTTTGATTCGGATTGCAGCCGTATTTCAAAAGAAATTCTTTCATTTTTCGCTCCTTGTATGTTTATTGAAGATCCGCATCTCTTCTTCCCCCGTTTCGAGATCGATCGCGCAGAGGAAAAGCGAGATTTTATTTTCTTCGTCCAGCGCCTCCCACAACGCGCGGGAGAACGCATCGAAATCCCCCTCGACTTTCACAGCCTTCGGCTCCCCAAGGAAGGAGGGAAGAGGATCCCCGTTCGTCACGTAAGTATGGAGGAGACGCCCCACGCCTTTTTCCGCCGCATAAAGGTATCTCGCCCGTTCGCAAGCCCCGTCCTTTCCTCGTCTCAGGATGCTCATTTTACAGTCAAAACTCCCTTCCGAGAGGCTGACAAGCGCGCTGATGCGCGGCGTATAGTTGGGTGCGTCGGGCTCGAACGTCCGCGTTTCAAGCGCCGAGAAGAAGTCCCCGCCCCGTTCGAGCGCTTCGCGAATCGTCTCGGTCTGATCGCCATTGGTCAGGATGATCTCCCGCCCCGAACGACACACCGCGGGATAAATGATGAGGGAAGGATCCGTCACCTTGCTCTCATCGAAAGCGCGCGTATAAAGCACGCCGTCCTTCTCTTCGAGGACGCGATTTCGGCTGTTCTCACTCCTACCCATAATAAAATACGCGAGGAAAAGGGACTTCCCGTCCGCACTCTCCCCCACGAAGATCCCCCGCCCGGGGTAAGGATTTCCTTTTAATGCTTCCGCTACGCTTTTCATCTCTTCTCCTTTCCTAAAAAAAGGGCACACTTCTCCCGAAGTATGCCCAGACGGTCGGCTTCGACGACCTTGCTCCCCGTGGTAAACTCCACTTCCGTCAGTCGCAAGATTCTTTTTAATTATAACGCTCCCACAGATCGCTGTCAATCATCCGTAAAGCACGCGCTATAACAAAAGCCCATTCCCGCAATGATTCCTTTATTTATTTCTCTCCAAAAAATCTTCACCGCCTTCGCTTTTCGCGATTTGCTCGAAGAAGTACTGCTTAAAAGTCTCCACCGCCATCGGGAATTTCTTCTTCCAAAAGAACTTGTTTTCATAGTTATATCCCTTTTGGGGCGGCCGGACCTCTCCGGGTCTGTTCCAAGGCAATCCCAACCTGCACTCTTCCGAATAATCTCCCTTTTTATATCGCAAAAAGATCTCGGGAAAATCGAAAGCGATGATCTCCTTGATCGTCGTCTCTCCCTCAAACCTTTTACCATCGTGACAAATTTTATTGCGATCCAAGCCCGTAAGTTCCGGCAAAGCAAATTCCACCAGCGTATCGATGATCGCTTGTTCCGAGACTTCAACCTCCTCGCCCTTCACGTAATCGATCCCTTTCTTCGCCTTTTCCAACTCGCTGAAGATGTCCATTCCTTTCGTTGCAATACATGCCCATGGAGCATCGCATTCTAAACGCTTGCACCATCCGATCTTTAAAGCCGCCGAAAAGTCCTTGTCGATCTTTACGCTGTGGGGCGTATTAAACGGCTCCAACAAACAATAAAACGTGCCGCTGCAATGGACATCCACAAGATATTCCCGCTCATCTTTATCGTCGACCCTGAGCAGCGTTATCGCGGAAAAAGCTTTTTCCGGCTTCGGCTTTTCGAGATATAATCTCTCGGCATTCCAGAATTGATTGAATAATTCGTCTGCCGTAAATGTTTTTTCAAACTTGTAATACGCGTTGGTCTTCATACATTTCTCCTTTACGTTTTTTTTGAGCAAAAGACACATGCTCTACATAAAGGCTAACATAGAATATTCTATATGTCAAGATTGCAAATAGAAAATTCTATATCATAAAATTATGGAAGATTTGGAGTTCAAAGAAATTTTGGAGGACTTCTTGATCGAGCGAAACCTAACGCAAACTGCTTTCGCCCGAGCCATCGACATCAAGCAGAGCCAAGTAAGCGAATGGCTGAAGGGAAAAGCGAAGCCGGGCTATGACATGCTGAAAAAGATGGCGATTGCTTTCGACATTTCAGCCGACTTCTTTCTGGGAATAAAGCAAGAATAGCTCACAAACGGGTTTTTCGGTCGGCACCCTGCGGTTTTTGCGGGGCGGGCTTCTTCTTTTTCGGAGAGGAAGCGGAGATCTTGTCCGTCTTATATTTCGCACGGGGATACGCTTCGCAGAAAGCGGAGAAGCTCTTCTTCTCTTTCTCCGCCATCGCCTTTATGCCGAGCATCGTATTATAAGCGTCGGCTTCCGCATCATGCGCGCGCTCATCGCCCTGCACGCCGAGCTCCGAGAGGATATTCGTCACGGAGACCGCGCGTTTCTCGCCTGTCAAGGCTTGATAAAAGGTCTTCTCATCATAATACTCGAAGTCGAAAGTGGGCAAACCGTATCGCTTACATTCGTCTTTCAAAGCGCGCACGTCCCCGTCCAAAGTGTGCCCCACGATGAAGTCCGCCGAAGAGACGAGCTCCTTGATCCGCGGATAATAAAAGTCGAAACGTTCCCCTTTCTCATATTCGCTCTGCTTGCGGCTGATCAGCTTGCGCACGACGTACCAATCCCAAGCCGAACGCGGGATATGGGGATCGATGATGAGATTCCCCCTCTCCGTCACGTTGAAAACGTCGTCCGTAAGGACATATCCGAATTCGCATATTTTGATCCCGTTCTTCGAGGTGGCATTTTCAAGATCAAAAAACAGTATTGACATCTTTTCCCCTTTTTCCTTGCGCTTGGTCTATTCGCCCGCGGAGGCGGAGGGGGCTTCGGCTTCTTCCGCCGCCTCTTCCTTTAATTCTTTGATCATCTCGACATTCAGGTCTTCATACGCCGAAAGCATGGGCATGATCGGCGCGCCCTTTTTCCTCGCGAAATAATTCTTGCTGACCTCGACGATCTGCTTGCTGAGGAAGATCAGGGCAACGAGGTTCGGCAGAGCCATCATCGCATTGAACATATCGTCCAGAGCCCAGACGAAGTCCGATTTCACCATCGCGCCGACGAATAAAAGACCGACATAGAGGATCTTAAAGACGAGCGCCGCGATATCCCCCTTCTTGCCGAATAAATACTGGACGGCTTTCTCTCCGTAATACGCCCAAGCAAGGATGGTCGTAAAAGCGAAGAGAGGCAAGATGACGGTGAAGACCACCTGCCCGAACGTGCCGAAAGTCTCGGTGAAAGCGAAGGGGGCGATGGCGCTTCCCGTCAGGCTTTTCGCGACGTTCCCCGCAATGTCCGTGAAATCATACACCCCCGTCTTTGCACATACGGTCAAGAGGGATAACGCCGTCAGCGTGCAAACGACGAAAGTGTCGATAAAGACCTCCAATATTCCCCAAAGCCCCTGCTTCACCGGTTCTTTCGTTTCGGAAGCGGAGTGTGCGATGACAGAGGAGCCGAGACCCGCTTCATTGGAGAAGATGCCGCGCGCAAAACCGAATCGCATTCCTTTCATGATCACATAGCCCAAGAAGCCGCCCGAAACGGAACGGAAAGAAAAGGCATTGGAGAAGATGAGTGCGAAAGCCTTCGGCACGGAGGTGATATTGATCGCCAAGATGACGAGGGACATCAAGATAAATAAAAGCGCCATAAAGGGGACGATATAAGACGAGACCTTGCCGATACGCTTGATCCCGCCGACGACGATGAGCGCGGTGAGGATGACGATGACGACGCCGCAGATGACAGAGACCACGAGGGAAGAGCCCCCCGCCACGGCGTTTTGCAAGGTGCCCGAAATGGAATTCGACTGGACCATTCCCATGCCCACGGCAGCCAAAGAGCAGCAGAAGGCGAAGATCAAGGCGAGCCACTTTAATTTCAAGCCGTTCGAGATATAATACATCGGACCGCCGCACATCTCGCCCTTCTTATCCTTCTTCCTGTAATACAAGCCAAGGACATTCTCGGAGTAATTGGTGACGAGACCGAAAAAAGCGGAGACCCACATCCAAAAGATCGCGCCCGGGCCGCCGGAGATCAAAGCGGTGGCGACGCCGACCATGTTGCCCGTGCCCACCGTGCCCGAAATGGCGGCGGAAAATGCCTCGAACTGCGAAACGGTCTTCGCATTCGGATCCTTGCTTTTCTTCTTGCCGATGGACTTCAGCATCGGAACGAAAGTGGAAGACATCGCCGTGCCGAAGCGCCTCACCTGTAAAAAACGTGTTCTTATGCTGATGAATATGCCCGTGCCGAGGATCGCCACGATCATGGGTATACCCCATAAAATGTTGTCGTTGATGAAGTTTATCACCTTGCCGAGCCAGTCCATCCTTTCGTAATTCCCCTTGTATAAATAAAACTGCAGAATTTATTATAATGGCTTCCCGTGAAAAACGCAACTTATGAAAGGCGAAGATTTTTCGCGCCGCAGGTCGGATCGAGGATTCGGTCTCGCAGAGGCGCCTCCCGCCCCTTTTCTCCGAATGCGAAGCGCAAAAAAAACGAATGTATCGAAAAAATTTGTGCGCAGAAGCAAAGTGTGCTACAATAAAAATATGAAAGCGAAAACCACTCTTTTGATACAAACGATAGGAATGTACGTGATGCATCTGCCGCTCTTCGTACTGCTCATCACCCTCCCCATACCCGCGGATCCTGCCTTCCAAGAAAGCTTCCACCGCGTCCTCTTCACCATCTTTTTTGTGATGATGGCTGTGATGGTCCCCATCTGCGTTCTCAATGCCGTGGTCTCCGTCAAGTCTGCGCTGAAAGGCAAGGAGAATCCCGCTAAATCCACGATGGTGGCGAAGCTCGCTTTGATCCCTTGGTATTTGCTGAACTTCGCGATTTGCGTCGTCTTCTCCTCCATCTTCCTGAATCCCTTTATGATGATCGCCATCCCCCTCATCATCGCATTGTCCGGCGCAATGACGTACATATTGATGCTGACCACCTCTCTCGGCGACATCGTCTATTCCATACACGTTACCGCGAAGAAGACCGAAAAGATCAGTTCCAAGATGACGGTCGCCGTCGTATTCTTATTCATTTTCTGCTTGGACGTCCTCGGCGCGATCATTCTTTATCGCCATTCCAAAAAACTCTCCGAGCAAGCGGATACGCCCGTCGAACAAGCACAAGCCGATGCCCCCGCCATAGAAGAAGAAACGGAGGCTCCCGCAGAGCAAGAGCAGGACGCGCCCGCCGAGCAGAACTGACCGTCGGAGGGCGATCGACCCTTACTCGAAATCAACAACATAAAAAGCTCGGAAAAATCCGAGCTTTTTTCGTTTTCTTTCTATTTGTTCTCGTTCTTTTCCGAAAGTGTCGGCGAGAGGCTGCTATTTCTTATAGACCCAAACGCCGAGGGCGACGCCGAAAGGCTTATGGGCTCTCACCCACGCTGCGTAAGCGCGCCGAACGGAGGTGTCCTGCGGAAGATCCTCCGTATCTCCGTTATAATCCCTGTCGAAAACGCGCCAAAAGTCTTTATACGTCGGATCCTCTTCCACGTTTATGATCTCGAAACGCGAAATGAAGGAATACAAATTCGACCCTTCGGAAAGTATATGCTTGTTCTCCGGATACAAGAGCCAAGAATGACAAGCGAAGACCACGTCCTTGATCCCGTATCGTTCCTTGAAAAAGGCGCTTGCAGCCTCTGCGGACGCGTCCACATCCTCGGGAGCGAGCCGCTCGCCCGTGCGCGGAATATGGATGTAGATCACCGTGTCGTCCGAAGAGAGGCGGATTCCGTCCTTCTCGTACTCTCTGCCGAGACAGCCTGTTTCAAACTGCAATTTGCCGAAAGTGAAGCGCGTCGCGGCAAAAAAGCGAAGGGGCCATTCGGGGAAAAAGGTGCCGTACACACCCTTCAAAAGGATGCAACTGTCGCAATTATATTTGAGGTCGAGCATATTGCTCCGCCACATTTCGAGAGAGACGCCCCGCTCGGCATAGACCTTTTTACTGCTCTCGGACAAAAGGATCAAAACGAGGAGATACGCGGTGTAAGGGCTGAGGGCGCAAATCTCCGCGATTTTTCTTGAATTTTCCGCCAAATACACGAATTTTTCATCCGGTGCTTTTTCAAATCGAACGCGGATCTCCTCATAGAGACTCGCGGCTTCCGCGTCCGCAAAAAGCAAGTCGAAGGCGGATTCGAGGGCGGCTCTTGCCTCCATGACATAGTCGAAATCGCGCAAGAAGTCGCAAAGGTATTTTTTTCGTTTTTCGACGAGCGTCTTCTCGCAAAGAATCTCTCCTTCCGCGACGTTCAGAGCGCCTATTGTCAAAAACGCGCCGTCCCATTCGCCCTCCGTTTCCCAGCGGACGACGGGCGTATTTTCTCCCGAAAGGCTGACCGCCGCTTCATATTCCCCCGCTTTCATTTGCAGAGGGAGATCGACGGAGAACGTCACTTCGCGCTCTCCCGGGAGCCATTCGCGAGGATCGACGTCCGTCGTGAAAAGAAGCTCGCCTGCCTTCCCGCGAAGCCTCAGTCGGAGAGGGATGGGCGCATAGATCGGGGCGACGCCGCGATTCAAGACCTTCAAAATAAAACGCAAAGGGGCGCCCGCTTGGGCTTCCTCCGCATAGGCGGCTTCCGTAAGAACGAAATGATATCCCATCTTCCCGAGCCAATATTCGATTTTCCCTCGCAATTTTTCGGGGATGGGGAAAGACTTTCCGTTAAAGGTGCTGATATGCCAAGAAAGGGTCTTCTCGATGATCTCGTCAAGATCCCAGCCATGACGCTCCCACTCCCCGAGCCACCAATAAGACTCGAAGGATACGGGCGCCTTTTTCCAGAGGTCGGGCATCGCTTCCGCCGCGGCGGGATAAAAGACGTTCATATGCTTGGGCTCCCCCGTTCCGTCGCCGCGCCAGCCGCAGGGATGGATGGCGTCCAGACACTCGCAAAGCCAAGGCGCCGCCACCTGCCCGATCAAACGCGTATGCGGGAAAGCGCGCGCATAGACCTCCGCCAAGGCTCGGAGCGCCTCTTTGGGGTAATCCGCCACGCGATGTCCTTCCCCCCACGCACCGGTGAGAGAGACGTCTATAACGTCCAAAGTCGGGTCGCCGTCAAACGCCTCGCCGATCGCCTCGATCGCCTCGCCGAAAAGGCGGAGCCACAAAGGATCCGAGGGAGAATCCTTGACCCTTTTCCCCTCCGGTCTTTCGGGACAGGGGATCACGCTTTTCAGCCATTCGGGCACGTCGTCGCTTGCGCGGGTGCTATGCGGCATCAGGCGGAGCATCAAGGTCTGTCCTTTTTCTTTGGCTTTTTGTAAAATATCCGCGATGAGCGCGTAATTATATTGCTTTCGCTGCGGCTCGAAGTCTTTCCACAAAAGACGGACGTACGCCACCTCGGCGTCGGGATAAAAGCCGCTTTCCCCCTTCTCCATCAGCTTCGCTTCCGCGCTGACGGGATAACACTCCGTCCGTTCGGTCTCGGTGAGATTTCTCTCGGGGCTCACGACGATATCGGAAAAAAGCGGGTCGTCGCGAAACCGTTGATAACTCGTAAAACCGATATACGGATTGCTCACCGCTTTTTTCATCGGAGAAAAACCGACTTTTCTCATCTGATCCATCTTCATTTTTTCCGCTTTTCGCTTTCTATCGCGCATAAGCCCCTA
>CAMOUZ010000028.1 GCA_946626795.1 uncultured Clostridia bacterium | reverse complement strand
GTGCTCGGGATATAGATGCTGACCAATCTGCCGAGGCTGCCGATGTTCGTCTCGTTGAAGGAGGTGACGTCCGCCGTGCTCTCGCTGATCGCCGCGACCTCTTTGCCGTTGATATAAGGCGGTATGGAGACATAAAGCTCTTTTTCCGCTTGACGGATCGTATCCGAGATCTTTTTGATGGTGACCGAAGTTTCGTGCTCCGCGATCTCGAAGCTATTCGCGGAATAACAGTTATTGAACTTTTGCTTCTTCGCGTCTTCCGCAATAGAATCATTGCTCTCGATGATATACAAGCCGAGGTTCTCGCCGTTCGGACTGTACGCAACGAGAGAATCACATCCCTCGAAGACATTCGCGCCGAAGACGGCGACGTCGCCTTCAACATAGAAGGACGTAAGGGAGATGTCATTCTTAAATGCGGAATTCCCGATGAAATCGAGAGAGCCTTGCACCGTCACGCTGATGAGCATACGCGCATCGTTAAAGGCATTCGCCTCGATGACGCGGACGCTCTCGGGAAGTACGACATATTGGATGACGTTATTCGACGCGAAAGCATTCTCGCCGATCGTCGTAATGCCGGAAGCCACTTTATAAAGGGTCTCGTTATTGTAGTTGAAATACACGATAAGGGTCGTGCCTTCCTTATCATAGAGCGCGGCGCCATTGGGATCCGTGCTGAAATAAATATTGTCGCTCGATATCTCGATCTTAGTGAGAGAGGAGCAACCCGTGAAGGCGTCCGCCGCAATGGAGCTCACCTGCGCGCCGATCGAAATGAGTTCGAGCTTTTCCGCCCCTGCGAAGCTGCCCGAAACGATATTCTTGACGGAGGCAGGCACCGTGTAATTCGTCTCTTTCGAAACAGCGAGATACGAGAGGAGAGTCTCGCCGTTTCCGCTGAGGATCGCCCTCGCCTCCAAGCTGATGGCGTCGACGTCCACGGTGAAATAACGATCGCTCTTGAAGGAGACTTCTTTAAGCTCCGTGCAACCCGCGAAGATGCCGTCTCCGATCTTGCGAACGGTGGCGGGGAAAGTGATGCTCTTGATGTCGGTATTATTCTCGAAAGCGGCGTCCGCGATCTCCGTCACGGTGTAACCGTCGATGGTCTCGGGGATCGTGATCTTCTCATGACCGTACGTACAGACATGGGGCTTCACGCCGTCGATCCTGACCGTCCTCGTGTCGTCGAAGGTCGTATAAAGCAAGCAACTCGCCTGCGTGCCCGCATTGAAAGAATACTTGCCGTCGCAATACTGCTTGATCGCGGTGTCATTGCCCGACTTATCTTTCTCCGGACCGAAGATATTCAGAGACTCGGAAGCCGTAAAGACATTTACGCCGAGCGTTGCATCCGCCTCGAAGATGACGGACTCCAACGCCGTGCAATCCGCGAAGGCATTCGCGCCGACCGTCTTCAAGGACGCGGGAAGAATGATGCTCTTCAATGACGTGCAACCCTTGAATGCGTCCGAACCGATGGATTCGAGCGAGGAGGAGAAAATGATCTCTTCGAGCGAGGAGCAGAACTTAAAGGCGTCATTCTCGATGGATACGATCGTATCGGGCAAGACGAGCTTCTTGACGCCCGTGACACCGGCAAAGCCGGTGATCTTCGTGACCGTCGCTTTCTCACCGGAGAAAGTGCTCACCGCCGAATAGCGGCTCGACGGGATATACGCGGGGATAACGAGGACGCCGTTTTCAAGCACTTTTTCCGAAGTATCCTCCGTAAAGACGAAGTACTGCGCCGTGCTGATGAAGCCGTCCGTCGCGCTTACCTTCTTATACGCGCGCTCGCTCGGACTTGCAATGTAATACTCGACGAAGACTCTGTTCGTCTCAAAAGTCGCCTCCGTCAAAGAGACGCTCGTAAAGGTGCCTTTGGAGAAGCCGTTGATCGTGACCGTGCCGTCGACAGCCACCGTGGAGCGGAAAATATTTCCTTCATCCGTCACGATGCCGAGCTCGTCGTCCGACGTATAGGGGACGAAACGGATCTCGTCGGTCATGGGATCGATCCTGTAATTATCGTAATAATACTGATAAATATTGGAGGGCGAATTGTCCGCTTTCTTATCGGGACCGTAGATCGTGAGATCCTTATTCCCCTCGAACGCCGTACTCTTGACCGCCGCGACATCCACGTCGGAGAGGAAATACACATAACGGAGAGACTCGCAATACGCAAAGGAATAGGAGCCGATCGTTCCGACGACGGAAGGCGCGATGACTTTATTCATCAAGGTGGCGTTATAAGCGAAAGCATAGTCCCCGATCTCGGTGACGCCGTCGGGGATCGTATAGCTATTCAAAGCGGAATTCGCCGCGAAATAGGTATGCAGGGTGTCATAGCCCACGCCCGTGGCGGGATCGCCGTTATTTCCGCTAGAATAAAGGAGAGCCGCGCCGTCCGCGCTCACGATATAATACTTGTTGGAAATCGTGAACTCGGAGAGGGAGAAGCACTTCGCAAAAGCGCCCGCGCCGATCTCTTTCACCGTCGAATGCAGGGTCAGCTTGCGGAGATTCTCCGCCTCGAAGAACGCCTTCTCTCCGATCTCTTCCAAGTATTGCGCATCCTCCATGCCGCTGATCGAAGAGAGCTTCTTACAGCCGGAGAACGCCTCCTTTCCGATGGAAACCAAAGCCGAGGGGAAATTGATCTCGGTGAGCGCCGTGCAGTCCTTAAAGGCTTCGTCCCCGATCTTGGTAACGGATTCGGGCAAAGTGAAGGACTTGATCGTACTATTTCCGCGGAAAGCGCCCGCGCCGATCTCTACGACGCGATACACCGTCTCGCCCTTCTTGATCGTTTTCTGAATGACGATCTCCTGATCGCCCGCGGTCAGTTGACCTTCTTTCACGCCGACGATACGAACGTCCTTATCCCATGTATCGCCGCCCGTTCCGTCGATCTCCTCGGTCTCGAAGATGGAGTTATTCGTATACGCGCGAATATCCACCGAGAAACGGAAGGCGGAAATGAGAGTGACGTTATTGTCGGGGTTATTATAATAACGCGATTCGGGCGTGAAGAGGAGATAATACTGCGTCTGACCCGTCGTGATGACGTCGTCGGTATTCGCCCAAGAGAGCGTGCCCTGAATGGGGATATACTCTCTGACATAATACGTCGTTCCGCTCTTATAAGAAGATGCCAGACGGTATTCGCGATCCACGATCTCGTAATAGCGACCTTTGATAACGCTCTCCGCCGAGGCGTCCGTCGCCGCTTTATAAACGATATTGCCGTCCGCACCGATCCGATAATAATCATAGAGATACATATAAACGGGGGATTCGAGCGTAATTTCGGAGACAGAGGTGCCCGAGAAGACTTCCGCGAACCTCGGCGCGGCGGTGACCGCCATATTCGCTCTTCCGTTCACATTCTGCAAGACCGCTTTCGTGACATCCACGCGGATCCAGACATAAGACTCGGACTCATAATTATCGTAATCTTCGGAGGGAATGAAATACGCCTTATAATAGAAATTTCCGTCCAGCGTATTGATATTCGGGTTCTCGTCGATATCGTTCTCGGGATCTTGAACATAGATCATTTCATTCGCCCATTTCAACGAACCTTCTATGTACTTGCTGAGATTCTCCGCGTCTCTGAACTTATAGCCCGAGCCGCTCGTCACGACCTGCGGAAGCGGGATGTCCTTCAAGAGGGTGCCGAAAGCGACCGTCGCGATGGCGGACGTCGGATTCGAGACTTCGCTCCTTACTTTCTTTTTCTCCACTTTGACGGAAGCATAGATGCCGACGGACTCCACGCCTTCGGGATCCTCCGGAACGACAAAGCGGTCATAATCCGCATCCTCGTTGAAAGCAAAGAGCACGGGACACTTATAGACGTCGTTGCCTAAATTCTCGAAAGTATTTACTTCCTGTTCGAGATATTTCCATTGAATGGTATAACGGTCGGAACCGATGGTCTCGGGCTTATAATACGCCGCGGCTTTCGCTTCGTCCCATTTGCCTGTCTCGTCGAAGCAAGTCTCGGTATCGGGACGGCTCGTCGGATCCCACTTATTGTAATAAAGCCAAGCGTCGGGATCATTTCCGTCGAGACCCGTGCCGTACTCAACGGAGCCGACGACGCGCTCTGCGGCATTCGCCCCCTTGCCCGTCGTCACGAAGAAACAGACGTCGGCAGGCAGCACCTCAACGACAAGCTCGATATCTTTCGGCAAGAATTCGGGATCCTCCACATCACCGCTCGTGCCGCGAATGAGGGCGGTATACGTGGCGGTGAATGTATATTTGCCGACGCTCTCTGCGACGACGGAATAACCGTCCTTCCATTCGTATTTACCGTACGTGGAATTCGTGGCGCGGTCTCCGATGATCTCGCTCTTGATAATGGGATCGCCGAGCTTGACCGCGGTGGTCTCGGGGATCTCGCCTTCTTCGATGCGAACGAAACCTTTCTCGATCCCTTCGATGAAGACTTCGCCTTCGACGGTCTCATAATCCTCACCTTTCTTCGGCTTGAAGACATAAGTGTAATAATTCTTACTCACGGAAAGAGACTCGTCGGGATCCTTCCATTCCACGCTTCCTTCCACCTTGACCTCGGAAGTGCTCTCTCCGGCAACGTACTTGAAATCTTTGGAAAGCGTGAGCTCTTTCAGCGCCATGCCGCTGCGGAAGACGCCCGTCGAACTGGACACTTTGGGCTTGCTGTTCGTTTGCGCCGCTTCGGACTCACCATACAAGACAGGAGTGGCTTGTATGAAAGTGACGGGAAGCTTATGATCCGCGCCGAGGGCTTTGGAAAGCTTCACGGTATTGTAATTCGTGGAATCGGCAGGCGTAAAGACGACATCATAGGTGGGGGTCTTCGTGGACGTCGGCTGTCCCGAGCTCCAGGAGAAAGTCCCGGGGACAGACGCTACGGTCGGACAATCCTCTTGCGTAACGTTCGTAAAGGTGAGCATCGAAGAGACCAATTCCTCGCCGATGCGGAGACGAAGGATCTCCGGCGCATCCGCAGGGTAATTCGGAACGATCTCCGGCCAGACATTCACCGTCGTAGCTGCTTTCGCGATATAAACCGAAGCCGTCTCCGTCGCGGGCTGATATCCCTTCTTGGAGAAGGTGACCGTCGCTTCGTACGTTCCGGCATTGACGGGCGCATCCACCGCCTCGCCTTTGTCATTCACGTAGGTGATCTCCCAGCCTTCGGTGTCACCCGTGGAGACCGAGACCACGACGGACTTCGCCGTGCCGTCATATGTCCCATCATACGGCTCCACCGTAAGCGTGAGTGTTTTCTTGCTACACGCGGTAAAGGTGAAGACGCCTATCACCGCGACCAGCAAAAGCAGTAAAATGATCGAAAACCTTTTCTTATCCATAACAGCCTCCTGTAACTGTCGATATGATGTCTCTATCGCTTGTTTACACGTATGCGCGCGTTTAGCACACACCGAAATGATAGCATTTTATATATAAAACTTCAATGCGCACGCGCTTTTCTTACTTGTAAAATAATTGTAGTTAAAAAAAATTATCCATATCTTATTTGAATCTTAATTTTCACCAAAGGAAACGCCCGAAGGCGCCTTTACTGCCCAATCCGCAAGCAAACTTGACAAAAAAAGTCGGCGGATGGTATACTAAGCATACACATCGGGGCAAAAATAAGAAAAGAATACATAGGAAAAAGCAATGAACGCCTTTGATAGATTTCTTCTCGCATTGAAAAAGACGATGGAAGTGCCGAAGCCATTCGGCGCTTTCCACCTTTGGGCGATCGGCATCATGCTCGTCGTGACCGTGCTCCTTTGCGTCTGTTTTCGCAAGGTCAGCGACGGGAAATTCCGTTTGATCCTTTTCCTTTTTTGGCTGCTCCTCATTCTCTTCGAAGTGCTGAAACAGCTCCGCTCCTCCATTTACGTAGACGGAGAGGCGGTATATTGGAAATACCCTTGGCGGGTCACGCCTTTTCAATTCTGCGATTCGCCTTTTTACATCCTTCCGCTCGTATTCCTTTTTAAAGAAGGAAAAATGCGAGACGCGGCGATGGCTTTCCTCGCGAGCTACGCTTTCATTGCGGGCGCCCTCGTGGTGATCGCCTTTCCCGAGAGCGTCTTTTGCGACACGCTCATCGGAAACGTCCACACAATGCTCCATCACGGCGCACAGGTGGCGCTCGGGATCTATATCGCGGTGTATAATCGAAATCGCTTCACGCTCCGCACATTTTTCACGGCGATCCCCATTTTCCTCATCATGGTCGCCATCGCGCAAGGAGCGAATTTCATCGCGCATAAATACATCCCCGACGAATACTTCAATCTTTATTATATCAGCCCCTTCTTCAATCGCGATTATCCCTTGTTCGGGCCCGTCGGAGAAAAATATCATTGGACGCTTATCACTTTTGTCTACGTGACGGGATTTACCGCCATTGCCTTCTTGATGTACGCAATGCAAAGAGGTATTATTTCGCTTTGTAAAGGGAAAAATCCCGAAAAAGCATGACCCTATCTTTCGACCTTCGAAAAAACAAAAGTTTCTATCTCTCTTCGCACGCGCTTTTCATCGCAGCCGAAGGCATTCTTTATCTCCTCGTTCTTTCGGGGATCGGCGGAGCAAAAACGCAATACGCGACGATCGCTCTGTCTTTTCTTTTCGCCGCGCTTTACGTTCGAAAAGACGGACGAAGCCTTATGACGATCGGCGCGCTCGCCTATACCCTTGCGGCAGACTTCTTCCTCGTACTCACGCCGCCTTATGAAAAAATCCCGGGGATGCAAGCTTTCTCCTTCGTACAACTTTCTTATTTTGCGCGGATTTTACTTGAATTTCGAACGAAAAAGAAAATCGCCTTTCACCTTACGACACGCGCGATTTTTCTTCTCGTCGCGGAAGGGATCGCCGTGCTTCTGCTTGGGAAAAGGGCGGATTATCTCAGCTCGCTCTCGGTCTTTTACTACGCAAATCTTATCGGGAATCTTCTTCTCTCCATTCCGAAGATAAAGAAAGTCCCGTTTTTCGTCTTGGGACTCTTTTTCTTCCTCTGTTGCGATACACTCGTCGGAATGCAGGCGGCGATCGGAACATATTTCGATCTCTCTGCGGATCACTTTCTTTATAAAGTCGCTTTTGCGGATTTCAACTGCGTTTGGGCTTTCTATATCCCTTCGCAGGCGTTCCTCGCGTTGAGCGCCACCCTCCCAGTTTCTCCTTTTTTACCAATGGAAAAACTCCCGCGTCCGCAAGAGGAGGGATAAGGTCATTCTCCCTTGGGCGGACAAACGCGAAAAGCCCCTTAAAAGTCCCTTGCGCAAGGGACTTTTAATCTTTCCTATAAGGCATAGAAAAAGCGGCGTTTCTCGGATAAAGAACGCCGCTTTTCGACTCATCGTTCAACGGATCAATACACGATCTTCTTCGTCTCGATCGTTCCTCCGTCAAGCAACGTCTTCATAAAAGCGATCATCTCATTCAAAACGAGCTTCGCGCTTTTATTGTTCTGCACGAGATACCAGCAATGGAAATCCTTCTTCTTCGTGGAATAATAGGACACGTACGGAACGTTATTCTTATCCAAAGCCTCCATGAGAGGCTCGCCTTGATTCATACAAACGATATCTCCCACCGTATGGCAGATGAAAGAAGGCGGGAATGCCGGCGTGATCCATTCCAACAAACTGATCTCTTTTTTAAGCGGATAATTCTCGATATTTTTGATATCATGGGTATCCACTCCCAGCACTTTATTCCCAATCCCTCTCGCAAGATCGAAGATCGTCTTCGTGCCGAGCGCATACATCACGTCATACGGACCGCAGCCGAGAATCGCGCCCTTAAACTTCACGTCGGGACGCACGCAACCAAGCTTCTCCGCAAGCTCTTGATTCTCCAAAATGGTGATGGCATGCGCCGCGATCTGCGCGCCCGCACTGTCTCCCATTATGTAAAGATTATCGAGATCGAAATGGTATTCTTCCGCATGCTCTTTCACCCATTCGATCGCTTTCATGGCATCGCGCGTAAACTGCGGGAAGCGATAATTCTCACAGGTGTGATAGGTGAAATTCACCACACAGACGTCGAGCTTATCGACCATCAAGCTCGCAATGCCCTTGCGATACTTCCTATCCCCCGCCATATATCCGCCGCCGGGACAATTGATGATCGTGGGGATCTTCACTCCCACTTTGTCTTCATGACGATAGATATCGAGGGCGCAGACATCGGGAAACGCCTCATCATAAACGATGTCCTGATCTACGTGGATATTCTCGAACTTATAATGATTCTGCAACCAATCGAACGCTACGTCGATCACTCTGAACGCAAATCTCGGAAAGGACGGCATATTTCTCCTCCTATTTTTATTATAGTATAACGCATTTGCTTCTTTGAAGCAAGAGTATCCGAGAAAATCTTTTCGGGAGCTTCCTTTGAAAACCGCCCGAAAAAGATCTTTTTCTTTCGGAAATTACTTTATTTTTTCCAAATACTCGACGATATCTCCGATCGTCTTCACTGCAAGCGCCGCTTCGTCCGAGATCTCGACGTCAAAAGCGTCCTCAAACGCCATAATGAGCTCCACAAGATCGAGAGAATCCGCTTTTAAGTCCGCTTTAAGGTCTGTCTCTAAGGAAAGCTCCGCCCTGTCTTTCTTAAAATGCTCGCGGATGATCTGACACACTTTTTCTTCCATATTCGCTCCTTTACGCCTCTTCGATGACGCGAACTTCGCCCTCTCCCATCACACAGATGAGATAATCTCCCCAATCGAAATACTTTCCGGAAGGGGTCTCTTGGCGCAGGATCTCCGAAGTGATCCCCGTACGCTGCCTCTTCCCTTCCGCCTCTTTCGCCGTCCAAACACGATAAAATGCATAGAGATCCTCGGGACGCTCACTCGTATGGAAAAGCTTGGAGAGGCGCTCCACGTTTCTCGGCACGGAAGTGTCTTCCACATCCACGCCGACACTTTTCGCGGAGACCGCCAAAGCGACGACGTCCCCTTTATGGGAAAGCGAAATAAAGAGATCGGACCCTTTCAAAAAGGGGGCTCCTTGGTCGTCTTTCTCGATGCTTTCCGCCCCGAGGTCTTTCACGATCCCTTCGGTCTTATGCTTATTCGTGACAAAGAGCAGGATTTCCCCCTCTTGCACGCAATACTTCATCACGACTCTCCTCCTTCCTGCGAAGAAGACTCCGAAGCCGCCGCCTTACGCGCGGCGGAACGTCTGAACGCGGGAATCCTCGAACGATCCGCGGGGACGAAACGGAAATTACTGCCGTGCCACTCAAAGGCGAGATTTCCCGTCTGTCCGTTTCTGAATTTCTCGATGAGAAGCTCGACGATCGTGTCATTGGGATCTTGATCCTTTTCCTTATAAAGGAAAGCGACGATATCCGCATCTTGCTCGATGGAGCCGCTGTCACGCAAGTCGTGGAGCTGAGGCTTGTCTTTATTGATCTCCGCACTTCTCGACATCTGCGAGAGCACGATAACGGGAGTATTGATCTCCTTCGCGAGGAGCTTCATATTACGGCTGATCTCCGCGACCTCCTGCTGACGGCTTTCCTTCCCGGGATACGTCATCAGCTGCATATAGTCGATGATGATGAGGTCGATCTCGCATTTATTCTCGATCATAAAGCGCCTGCATTTCGCAAGGATATCGCCCGGGGTCTGCAACGTGGTCTGATCCACATAAATATGGCTCTTCCAAAGCTGTTGGCGCGCCGCGTTGAGGGAAACGAATTCCTCCATTTCGAGCTTACTCTTCGCAATGCTGGAATTCTCTACGCCCGCGATGGAGCAGAGCATACGCTGCACGAGCTGTCCGGACGCCATTTCGAGGGAGAAGATGAGGATATTCTTATTTTCGTCTCGCAAAGCGATATTCGTGGCAATATTCAAGGCAAAAGCCGTTTTACCGACGCCCGGGCGCGCGGCAAGGATCACAAGATCGCTGGGTTGAAGCCCATTGACGACGTAATCCAGATTTGAAAACCCTGTCATCAAACCTTTCGCCGCGTCGGGATTCGCGTGCTGCTCTTCGATCTTATGCATCACTTCGTCCACGATCTCGCCGACCCTTACGAGCGAAGAGCGCTCCTTGGACTGCGTAACGGAAAGAATGCGTTGTTGGGCGTAAGAGAGGCTCTCGTCCCCGTCCTCCGAGGTATAGACGTCCTCCGCAATATCCTTGCTCACTTCGAGCAAAGCGCGCAGAAGGCCTTCTCTCTTCAAAATATCGACGTAATACTTACAGCCCGCCGCGCTCGGAATGGAGGAGGCAAGCGCCGAGAGATAAGGGAAATCGCCCGCGTCTTCGAGCGTCCCTTTGAGTCTCATTTTATCCGCGACGCTGACGCTGTCGATGGGATGGCTCTCCAAATAAAGCTCGCGCATCGCGACGAAGATCGACTTATGCGCAGGCTGAGAAAAATCATCCTCCGTCAAACGATTCAATTCTTCATTGACCGCGCGTCTGTCGATGAGAAAAGCGCCGAGAACGCTCTTTTCAGCTTCGACATTCGCAGGATATGTACGTATTTTCTTCTTTTTATTCTCCGCAGGCATATCAAACTCCCTCTTTTTCTTTGGGCGTATCCTCCGCCTCTTTTTCCGAGCCGAAGGACGCAAAAATCTCTTTATTCTTCTTCTCTGTCCAATATATTATAACAAATATAACGATCAAGCTCAATACGAAAAGCGAAATAATCACGCCGTACAGCAAAACCCCGTTTAACGTGTATTGCTTGATATCGATATCCTTTTCTTCGCCCGCTTCGAGCTTCCAAGTGTGGTAATAGATGCCGTCGTCGCCGACCTCGACCTTATCCGCATTCGACTTCGTCGAAGCAAAACGCGTGCCGTAGACATAATACAGCTCGCACCCCGTAAGATCCGCCTCTTCATAGCCCGCGCCGAGAAGGGAGCGCGCATAGGCGATGGCTTCCCAAGAATAATAATTCGAGCTCACGCTGTCATAGACGTACAAAATGCCTTTCGTCGTCCTTTCCTGCGGCTCGTTCGGCTCTTTCCCCGTATAACCGAGCGCGACGGAATACTCGGCGACCGAAGGAAACACCACCTGCAACTCGACGACACCCGCCGTCTCTGCGTCTACCGTCGCATAATCCGACCAACCTTGCTCCTCCGCGAAAGCATCGAAGCAACGGATCGTCTCTGTTTTCACCGTCTCCGCGTTCTCCGCTTCGGCGTCATACTCCAAGCGATACTCCCGATGCACGGCGTCGGCGTCGTCTATGTAATACGTGAAGGTGAAAGTCTTCGCGCATCCGCCGAGAAGCAAGGCTATGACTCCCAAAAGAAGGAGGATCAAGGCGATCTTTTTGATCATAACGAGGCAAGCTCCGTCACCGCCGTGCGGAAAAGCTCCATCGCCTTCTCGAA
>CAMOUZ010000027.1 GCA_946626795.1 uncultured Clostridia bacterium | reverse complement strand
CTCCTGCCGAAAGTTTTATCAAAAGATAAAATTCATTGGCGCAAACGGTTGTTTTTTCTTCGATACTGTATTATATTTGTATCGAATTCATCTTGGATGAGGACGAGATATGTGGGGTAAAGTAGCGTACGGAATATTGATACCTTTCGTGGGGACCTGCCTTGGCGCGGCGTGCGTTTTCTTTATGCGCGGAGAGATGAATGCGAAGCTCAAAAAGGCGCTCAGCGCTTTCGCCGCCGGCATCATGGTCTCCGCCTCCTTTTTCAGCTTGATCTTGCCCGCCATCGAAGAGTCCAAAGGAATGGGGAAGATCTCCTTTCTCCCCGCCGTCATCGGCTTTTTGATCGGAATGCTTTTCCTTCTTGCGCTCGACATTTTGATTCCGCACATCCATAACGATAAGAGTGAGGAAGGAATGAAGAGCGGCTTGAAGCGCACGACGAAGATGTTTTTTGCCGTCGCCCTTCATAATCTCCCCGAGGGAATGACCGTAGGCTTGATCTTCGCAGGCTGGCTTTATGGGAATGAAAGCATCAGTCTTGCGAGCGCTCTCGTGATGTCCGTCGGTATCGCTTTACAGAATTTCCCCGAAGGCGCCATCGTTTCGATGCCTCTCCGCGCGGAAGGGATGAATAAAGGCAAGACCTTCGCTTACGGGGTTTTGTCCGGTGTCATCGAGCCCATCGGCGCGCTTCTCATGATCTTCGCCGCCAAGCTGTTTTTGCCGGTTCTGCCGTATCTTCTCGCGTTTGCGGCGGGCGCGATGTTTTATGTCGTCGTGGAAGAGCTCATCCCCGAAACGGCGAAAGGTGAGCATACGAATGTCTCGACGATCTGCTTTGCCGTTGGCTTTGTCGTTATGATGGCGCTGGACGTCGCTTTCGGTTGATACGGACGAAGAAAAAGTTTTTTTAAGAGATTTCGCTTTCGGGCGAAATTTTTCTTTTATATTTCCGCGATCTCGAAATAATTATTGTGTGGGGATTCGCGATATGGATGAAAAGAGGGATGTGAAGAATGGGTCGGTCGAAGCGGCGGTCGCCTCGGCGAGGGAGATATCTTGCTCGGAGAAGCCGCTTTCGGAGCCTCGTTGCGAGCGGAAAAAAGGATGGCTTCCTCCCTTGTTTTTTCTCTTGTATTGGGTCGTCACGGTGACTGTCGTTTTGACGTATCGGGATCTCGTCAAGCATCCCGCGGGGCTTCTTCTCCTTGCGGCGGGCGTGTTCCTTCTTTCCGTAACGTTGTACTGTATGCGGGCGCGCGAAGATGACGCCGATTATGCCCGTGGCGCGAAAAAGGTCTTCATCCTCGCGCTCCTCCTCTCGGGATCCATCGCTTTTCTCATCTCGATGGGAAGAGACGCCTGGTATCTTTTGCCGTACGTGAATTCCGTCGCTTCCGTCCCTCATGCGGAGATCCCGATCACGTATGAGGAAGAGACGGGGATCTATCGCTTTATCCTGAACGGAGAAGATTTCAAGATATTGCATCTCACGGATATCCATCTCGGCGGGAGCCTCTTTTCCCGCAAGAAGGATCTTCTCGCGCTCCAAGCCTGCTATGCGGAGATATTGTCCACCCGTCCCGATCTCATCATCGTTACGGGGGATCTCTGTTTCCCGATGGGCGTTATGTCCCTTTCTTTCAATAATTTCACGCCGGTGCATCAATTCGCCGCCTTTATGCGAAATGTGGGCATCCCTTGGGCTTTCACCTTCGGAAATCATGATGCGGAGAGCTTTTCGGTCAAGAAGGACGACGAACTTTGCGAGATCTATAAATCGCTTTCCTATAAAACTTCCGGAAATCTTTTGTATCCTTATATTCAGCCCGATATCACGGGACGGAATAATCAGCTTATCGAGCTCAGAAATGCGGACGGAAGCCTGCATACGGCTCTTTTTCTTTTGGATTCCAATGCCTATACGGGGGAGGGCTTTAATGCATACGATTATATCCGAGACGATCAAGTCGCCTGGTATGCAAGCGAGGTCGGGCGCTTGCGAGAAGAGGCGGGCGAGCAGATCTCTTCTCTTGTCTTTTTCCACATTCCTTTACAAGAATACGAGATGGCGTACAAGCTTTATCAAGAGGGAAGCGAAGAGGTCGTGTTTTATTTCGGAGAAGAGAATGACACCTTCTTCCGCGATGTGAGTTGCTCTGAGCACGCAAGCTCGCTTTTCGATACGATGGTGTCCCTCGGCTCCACTACGGGCGTTTTCTGCGGGCACGATCATTACAATAATTATTCCATCGAGTATAAAGGCATCCGTTTGACTTACGGAATGAGCATCGATTATCTCGCGATGCCGGGGATCTCCCGCCGCACAAAGCAGCGCGGCGCCGAGCTCATCACCCTTTCTCCCGATCGCACATGGGAGGTCAGGCAGATTCCTTTGACCTCCGTTACGGAATAAAACCCGCCTTGGCGCCGCTTTTCTTTTATTTTTTAGCGGAAAATTATTTTTTAGCATATAAAATGTTTGCGCGCACGCGCGGCTTTTTGTTATACTTTATACGGAAAATTTTGTTGTGGCTTCGCCACGCATGGCTAGGAGGGAATATGAAAGTAAACTTTACCGAAACGGTGCTTCGTGACGCGAATCAGTCGCTTATCGCGACCAGACTTCCCATCGAGAAGTTCGAGGGCATTCTCGGCACGATGGATAAAGCGGGGTATTACTCCGTCGAATGTTGGGGCGGCGCCACCTTTGACAGCTGTCTCCGCTTTTTGAATGAGGATCCGTGGGAAAGACTTCGCAAGATCAAAGCGGCTATGCCGAATACCAAGCTTCAAATGCTTCTTCGCGGGCAGAATCTTCTCGGATACAAGCATTATCCCGACGACGTCGTGCGTAAGTTCGTCGAGCGTTCCGTCGCGAACGGCATCGATATCATCAGGATCTTCGACGCCTTAAACGATATGCGAAATATCGAGGTCGCCGTGGATGAGACCATCAAGCAGGGCGCCATGGCTTCGGGCGCGATCAGTTATACGACCAGCCCCGTACATACTCTTAAAAATTTCGTCGAAGTCGGCAAGACGATGAAGAAGATGGGTTGCGCCACGATCTGTATCAAAGATATGGCGGGCGTTATGGGGCCGCAAGAGGCGTATGACCTCGTCTCCGCTTTGAAGAGCGAAGTGGGGCTCCCCGTCGTCTTGCATACGCATTGCACCACGGGTCTCGCTTATATGACCGTCTTGAAGGCGGTGGAGGCGGGCGTGGATGTCGTGGACAGCGCGACGAGCACTTTCTCCGGCGGCACTTCTCAGCCCGCCACCGAGACGCTTGCCTATGCCTTGCGTCAGCTCGGCTATGAGGTGGATCTCGACGCCGACGTCTTGAAACAGGTGAATGACTTCTTCAAGCCCGTTTTTGCGGATTTCGTGAAAAGCGGCACCTTAAAGGCGAAGTCCCTTTCCACGGATACGAACGCTCTGAGCTATAAAGTTCCCGGCGGTATGCTCAGCAATCTTTTGTCTCAGCTCGAACAGCAGAATGCGCTCGACCGTTTGGAAGAAGTGCTCACCGAGACGCCGAAAGTCAGGGAAGATCTCGGCTATCCGCCCCTTGTCACGCCGATGAGCCAGATGGTGGGCGTGCAGGCGACGAGCAACGTGCTTTACGGAAAATACGTCAATGTCGGCAAGGAAGTGAAGGCGTATCTCCGCGGCGAATACGGCAGAGCGCCCGGCAAGGTGAATGAGGAGCTCAAAAAGAAGGTCCTCGGAGACGAGGAGCCCATCACGTGTCGTTTTGCGGATACACTCGAGCCTGCTTTCGAGAAGACCAAGGCGCAGCTTGCGGGCGTCGCCAAGAATGACGAAGACGTGCTTTCTTATATCGCATTCCCGCAGGTAGCGGAGCGTTTCTTCGACGCGCGTCGTGAGAAGGAAGAGAAGAAAGTCAAGTATACGATCGAGAAGGTGGAGGACTGAGTATGTTGTTTTTACTTGGGTCGGAAACGAAATTCACCATTCCGCAAGGCTTGCTTCTTGCGCTCGTCGGCTTCGTGATCGTGCTGGCGGTTCTTGCCGTTTTGATGGGTTTCATTTATCTTTTGTCTTATATCGTTCGTCGTTTTGAGAAGAAAGGGCAGAGCGAAAAGACAGCCGCACCCGCTTCGGCGGAGCCCGCGCTCGCGCCGGGCAGCAGCGGCGATATCAAGCTGTTTAACGTGGAGGATCGCACCGCCGCGATGGTGATGGCGATCATCGCAGACGAGCTCCAAACGCCGCTCAACGAGTTGCGTTTTGTCTCGATCAAAGAAGTAACCGAGGAGGAGAAATAATATGAAATATAAAGTGAAATTAAATGGTAAGATCTACGAAGTGGAAGTAGAAAAAGGCAATGCCGAACTCCTCGCGGAATACGACGCCATCAGCGCTCCCGCCGCGGCGCCTGCCGCCGCTCCCGTTGCGGCAGCTCCCGCAGCCTCCGCAGCTCCCGTGCCGCAGGCTTCCGGAAACGCCACGCCTTCGCCCCTCCCCGGAATCGTGGTCGGCGTGAAGAAGAATGTCGGCGATAAGGTTAAAGCAGGCGAAGTCATTATGCTTATCGAAGCGATGAAGATGGAGAATGAGATCAGCGCTCCCAAGGACGGCACGCTTGTGGCGATCCTCGCCCCCAAGGGCACGCAGGTGCAAGTAGGCACCCCGCTTTTCGAGATCGCGTGAGGGGACTATGAGCGACATCAATATCATTGAAATATTAAGCAATCTCTGGAAAGGATCCGGTTATTCGATGATTGCATGGCAACAGATCGTCATGATCGTAGTCGCCTGCGGTCTCCTTTTCCTCGGCATTGCAAAGAAATTCGAGCCGCTTCTCCTTGTTGGGATCGCGTTCGGTATGCTCCTTACGAATTTGCCCGGATTGCAGGAGATCCTTGCAGACGGCACTGTGAATGCACAAGCGCTTTTCCATTCCTCTTATTGGTTCTCCGGCGGTCAGATCGACTATGTCGAGATCCTCAATCACGGCGGACTATTGGACATCCTTTACATAGGCGTCAAGACGGGCATCTATCCTTGTTTGATCTTTATCGGCGTGGGCGCGATGACGGACTTCGGTCCCATGCTCGCGAATCCGAAATCCATGATTCTCGGCGCGGCGGCTCAGCTCGGCATCTATATGGCGCTCATTCTCGCCATCGCCTTCGGTTTCTCCGGTGAAGTGGCGGCTTCCGTTGCGATCATCGGCGGCGCGGACGGTCCCACGGCGATCTTCGTCACCAAGACGCTTGCGCCCGAAAAACTCGGCGTCATCGCCATCGCGGCGTATTCCTATATGGCGCTCATTCCTCTCATCCAGCCGCCCATTATGCGTGTTTTGACCACGAAGAAAGAGCGTATGATCAAGATGGACCAGCTTCGCACAGTCTCCAAGAAAGAGAAGATCATCTTCCCGATCGCCGTTACGGTCATCACCGCCGTCCTGCTCCCGAGCGTGGCTCCGCTCCTCGGCTGCTTGATGTTCGGAAACCTTTTGAAAGAATGCGGCGTGACGGATCGTCTCTCGGACACCGCGCAGAATGCGCTTATGAATATCGTTACGCTTTTCCTCGGCATTTCGGTCGGCGCGACAGCGGCGTATGCCACCTTCTTGCAGTTCGACACCTTGAAGATCGTCGGTCTCGGACTCCTTGCTTTCTGCTTCTCCACGGCGGGCGGCGTGCTTATGGGCAAGCTTATGTGCTGGATCACGAAAGGAAAGGTCAATCCGCTTATCGGCGCGGCGGGCGTCTCCGCAGTGCCCATGGCGGCGCGTGTGGCGCATAACGAGGGCAAGAAATGGAATCCCGACAATTATCTCCTGATGCATGCGATGGGTCCGAATGTCGCTGGCGTCATCGGTTCCGCCGTTGCGGCCGGCTTCCTCCTCGCGATCTTCGGCTAACGAGGCGAAAGATCAGAATAATTACGAAAGGTCTCTTTTCGATTTTTGCGAAAGAGACCTTTTTCGTTTTCGTCTCGCGTTTTTTTGTATTTACAAAACATATAAAAAAGGATATACTATTGATATGAAAAAGTTTCGTTATGCTTATCCGAAATCGGCTTATGTCGTTTATGCTCTCATCGTTGCGGTGACCATCGTCTCGATCGTCTTCGCCTCGCTTCGCCTTGCCGAAGTGGGCGGCTTCATCTCCGTGATCCCCGCGACGGATATTGCGTCCATCGTGATTTTCGCTCTTTTCTTTGTGGCGCTCGCCATCCTCGTTTTCGGTACCTCTTATTCTTTTAAGGGGGATTTTTTGGTCCTTGATCGCTTTTTCGTGAAGAAGAAGATTTCCCGTGACAGTATCCTGAAATACGTTTCGGATGGCGCAGCGGGGATCGGCGCTCTGTATTATGCGGATCCCGCGAATCCCGAGAATGTCCTTTACGTTGTCGTTTCGCTACATAAAAAAGACAGGCAAGCTTTCCCGGACGCTTTAAGAGCCTTCAAACCCGACGTCGTCATTACGACGAACGGGGAGAAATAAAGGCGTCGATCCTTATTTCCGCTACAATACTTGTCATTTTTCCTTTTAAGTAATATAATTACTTACAGAAGGAGTACGTATGCTTTGTTTGCTTAGCGCTTCCGGCTCTCTCGGTGAGTTGATGCGGGAAGCATTGCTTCCGGAAAATGTAAATTTTCTCGGGATCGGCGTGAACCCGAGTTTTTACACTTCGCTCATCATCAGCGGGGTGCTTATTTTGGCGGCGATTTTGATCCGTATTTTCGCGGTGCCCCGCTTCAAGGACGTTCCCGGCAAATTGCAGAGCGTTTTGGAGTCCATCGTTTCGATCTTCGATAAAATGAATGAGGAGAATTCCTCTACGCGAGCCTTTATGGGCGCGTACGTTTTCAGCGCTTCGATTTATATTTTCTTGGGCACGATGGTGGAGCTCATCGGGCTTCGCCCCGTGATGGGGGATATCAATGCTTGTCTCGCGCTCTCTCTCTTTACCTATGGACTGATCGTCTTTTTCGGGATCAAAGCAAGAGGGGCGAAAGGAGCGATCGGTGCCTTGAAAGACGTCACGGTGCCCGTTTCGATGTCTTTTCGTCTTTTCGGCAGTATTTCGAGCGGGCTTCTCGTCACCGAGCTGGTGTATAATTTCCTTTATTTATCCATCGGGCTCCCCGTCGTCGTCGGCGTCCTCTTCACTTGTTTTCACGCGATCATACAAGCGTATGTATTCGCTGTTCTTTCCTCTCTCTTCGTGGGGGAGGCGGCTGTCCCTGCCGTTAAAAGGGTGAAAAAGAGCAAGAACGAGGCTTGACTTCGTTCGAAGGAGTGAAATATGTTTCAAATGATCCTTTCTGCAATATCTGATACGGCGGCTTTTGCTTTCGCCGCAGCGATCGCGATCCTCGTCGGCGTCAGCGCGGGCATCGGCATGGCGATTTCCACTACCAAAGCGCTCGATTCCATCGCGCGTCAGCCCGAAGCGGAGAGCAAGATCCGTACGACTTTGCTTCTCGGCCTCGCTTTTATCGAGACGACGGCGATCTACGGTCTCCTCATCGCGATTCTTCTCGTCATCAAGGTGCTCGGATAATATGATCGTTTCGGACGCATTGTTGGGGCTCAGCCTGCCGAAGGTGTTGCTCCATTTATTAAATTTTGCGATCCTCTTCGTCTGCTTGTGGCTTATTTTATATAAGCCGGTGAAGAAGGCGATCGACGACCGCCAAGCTCGTATCGCGAAAGAGAAGGAAGAGACGGAAGAGAATCTCCGCCTTTCGGAAGAAGCGAAGATAGAGTCTGAGCGTCGTCTCGGCGAGATCGACCAAGAGATTGAGGAGAAGAGGAAAGCGTCGGATGCAAACGCTGCCGAAGTGTATGAGAAGACCGTGGCGGAGGCGAATGCTCGCGCCGCAGGGATCATCGAGGACGCGGAGAAAGAAGCGCAGGCGCAGACAGCGCGCGCCATTTCCGAGGCAAAAGAAGAGATAAAGGACGTCGCCATCTCTCTTGCGGAGAGTATCATCGCCTCTCATATCGACGAGGTGGATGACGCTATGATCGACGACGCGATCAAGGATTGGAAGAATGACTGAGTATGTCGTGACCTCCGCTAAGCCGCTCGCCGAAGAAAAGAAGCGGCGCATCGCAAAAGAACTGCAAGCCGACCTTTCGTCGGTGACTTTTCTCGTAGATGAGGCGCTTGTCGGCGGCATAGTCATCTCGGACGGGAAGAGAGTGCTCGACGCTTCTGTGCGCGGAAAGCTTCGCGGCGCCGCCGATGCGGCGAAAAAGCGCGTTTACGGCAAGCCTCTCGAACATATTCTTGATGAATTGAAGGCGGAATTCGCTTCATTTGAAAAGAAAAACGAAAAAGTGGATGCGGGGGTGATCCGTTCGGTCACGGACGGCGTCATTTTCGTGGAAGGCCTCAATGAAGCAAAAGTCAGCGAGCTTCTTTTGGTCGAAGATAAGTATTTCGCGATGGTGATGAATCTCAATGAGGATTCCGTCGGCGCGATCCTTCTTACAGGACAGTCGGAAGTCCGAGCGGGGGATCTCGCCCGCTGCTCGGGTCGCATCGTGACCGTCCCTGTGGGTCCTTCTTTGCTCGGCAGAGTGCTCGATCCTTTGGGCGCTCCGATCGACGGGCTGGGGGAGATCCAAGCCGAGTCGTTCCGCAGAGCGGAGAGCCCCGCGCCGAGCGTATTCGACAGAGCGAAAGTCAGAGAGCCTCTCTATACGGGGATCAAGATGATCGACGCGATCGTCCCCATCGGCAAGGGACAACGCGAGCTCATCATCGGCGACAGACAGACGGGCAAGACCTCCATCTGTCTCGACGCCATCATCAATCAAAAAGGAAAGAACGTATTTTGCGTTTATGTTGCGATCGGACAGAAAAATTCCACGATTGCGGATTTTGTGAAGAGGCTTCGCGAGCACGGCGCGTCGGAATATACCGTCGTTGTCGCCGCTACGGCTTCGGACAGCGCGCCGCTCCAATACATCGCTCCCTATACGGCTACGGCGATGGCGGAAGCGCTGATGTATGGGGGAAAAGACGTGCTGATCATGTATGACGATCTCTCCAAGCACGCTGTCGCGTACAGAACGATTTCTCTTCTTTTGAAAAGACCCGCGGGGCGCGAGGCGTATCCCGGCGACGTGTTTTACGTCCATTCGAGATTGCTCGAACGTTCGGCGAAACTCTCGGACAAGCTGGGCGGAGGCTCTATGACGGCGCTCCCGATCATCGAGACCTTGGGCTCGGATATTTCGCAGTATATCCCCACAAACGTGATTTCCATCACAGACGGTCAGCTCTTCTTGGAATCGATGCTTTTCCACGCGGGCGTTCGTCCTGCCGTAAATGTAGGACTCTCCGTTTCGAGAGTGGGCGGAAGCGCGCAATGCGCCGCCATGCGCGACGTGGCGAAAGGTCTCAAACTCGACCTTGCGCGTTATAGAGAAATGGCGATCTTTACGCAGTTCGGAGGAGACGTGGACGAGGAGACCAAAGCCGTCCTCGACAAGGGTGCGAAGCTTACGCAAATGCTTGTTCAGCCTGTCGGGAAGCCTTATTCCGTGGCGGATGAAGTCTTGGAGATATACGTGACGAGTCACGGCGCGTTCACCGACGTTCGTGTGAGCGATTTACGGAAAGAATTGGACGCTTTCCTTCTTGAAGTCAATACGTTGCATCCCGAGATCTCGGAGGAGATATCCCTTTCGGGGAAGCTCTCCGGAGAATCGAAAGAGGCGCTCGACATTATGATCCGAGCGTATAGGGAAAAACAGTGACGAACCGCGAGATCAAACGTAGGATCCTCTCCGTTCGCGAGACGGTGAAGATCACCAAGGCGATGTATTCGATCAGCATGGCGAAGATGATCGCCGCGAAGGGCGCTTTGGCGGATGCGGAGAAATACCGCGACGGCTGTTTGAGCGCGCTTCGCTCGCTTGCGCCCGCCTTTTCGGAGAGCTTTTTCTTTCGTAGAGAGGGCAAAAGGGTAGGTTTCCTCGTCGTTGCCGCGGACAAGGGACTTTGCGGAGATCATAATCTCGCTGTCTTCGAGCGGGCGAGAGCGGAGATTTCCGCCGCGGAAGAAAGATACGTCTTCACGATGGGAAACGTTTTGCATGATCTCTTCACGAAAGCGGGATACGAGATCGATATGGAGTACCTCCGTTTCTCTTCCTCCTATACGGCGGCGGAGACCGTTGCGGACGATATCTTGTATCTTTATGAGAAAGATATGCTCGACGAGGTGAAGGTCGTCTATGCCGACGGAGTGGCAAACGAGGTGCGGGTCGTGACTTTGCTTCCTTTTGAAGAGAAAGGAGATCATCCCTCGGAAGTCTTCCCGAAGAGCCAAGCGACGCTTGTAAAGTCCGTTCGCAATTATATGATCTCCTCCCTGCGATATGCGCTCGTCGCCTCCGCGCTCGCGGAGAATAAAGCGCGGGCGCGAATGATGTCGCAGTCCACTGACAATGCGGAGGAAATGATAAAAGACCTTACGGCGAAATATAATCGCGTCAGGCAGGAAAGTATTACGCGCGCTTTGCAGGACGCAAGCGTGACGGACGGTGAAGTATGAAGAAAGTGTTTGAAGGAAGGATCGTTAGGATCGTAGGTGTGGTCGTGGACGTCGCATTCGACGGGCATATTCCCTCTATTAACGAACTTTTACGTGTGTCCACGGAGCTCGGCTCGGTTTCGCTCGAAGTGGTGAGTCATGTCGAGAAGAGCGTCGTTCGTTGCTTGTCTTTGAATCCGACGGAAGGATTACAGCGCGGAATGACCGCCGTCACGACGGGGGAGACCGTCAACGTTCCCGTGGGAGACGAAGTGCTCGGCAGAGTGCTGAATGCCTATGGGCAGCCCATCGACGGGCTCGCGGAGGAGGTTTCGCCTCATCGAATGGGGATATACAGAAGTGCTCCGCCCATTACGGAACTTTCGGAAAATACCCGAATTTTCGAGACGGGGATCAAAGTTATCGACCTGCTTGCGCCGTATGTAAAAGGCGGAAAGATCGGACTTTTCGGCGGCGCGGGCGTCGGCAAGACGATGCTCATTTTGGAGCTCATCAATAACGTGGCGAAAACACTGCACGGGAATTCCATCTTTGCGGGCGTCGGCGAGCGTAGTCGCGAAGGGTATGAGATGATCGAAGAGATGACGGAGACGGGCGTTTTGAAAGATACCGCGCTCGTTTTCGGGCAGATGAACGAGACCCCCGCCGCGCGTATGAAAGCGGCGCTGACGGGACTGACCATCGCCGAGTATTTCCGCGACGTGAAGCATAGAGACGTGCTCTTATTCATCGACAATATTTTCCGTTACGTGCAAGCGGGAAGCGAGGTGTCCGCGCTCCTCGGCAGGCTTCCTTCCGCCGTGGGATATCAGCCCACCCTTGCAAATGAGCTCGGCGCATTGGAGGAGAGGATCGCCAGCACGAAGGATGGCTCCATCACCTCCATTCAGGCGGTGTACGTTCCTGCGGACGATCTTACGGATCCCGCGCCCGCCACGATCTTTACCCATCTCGACGCGACCACCGTTCTTTCGAGAAAACTCGTTGAGCAGAATATCTATCCGGCGGTGGATCCTTTGGAGAGCTATTCCCGCATTATGGAGAAAGAGATCGTCGGCGAGGAGCATTACAATACGGCGAAAAGAGTCACGAGCGCTTTGCAACGCTATAATGAATTGCAAGATATCATCGCGATCCTCGGTATGAATGAGCTCTCTCAGGAGGATAAAAAGCTTGTTTATCGCGCGCGTAAGCTCCAAAGATTCTTCTCTCAGCCTTTCTTCGTGGCGAAACCTTATACGGGTATAGACGGGAAGTACGTCCCCTTGAAAAAGACCATTGAAGGCTGTAATGCGATCCTGAACGGGGATCTGGACGACGTGCCGGAGGGGGATTTCTATTTCATCGGCGGCATCGAGGATCTTGCAAAATGAAGTCCTTTCTCTTTCGCGTTTTGACGCCTAAGGCGTGTTATTTCGAGGGAGAGATCCTTTCCTTGGTATTGCCCACGGAAGAGGGGAGCATAGGCTTTCTTCGCGGGAGAGAGGATTGCGTTGTCTCGGTTTCGGAGGGCGCTTTTCACTATACGTTGCCGTCGGGAGAGTCCGTGGAAAATTTCAGCGAAGGCGGCGTGGCGGAGATGAAGGACGGCGTTTTCACCTTCTGCACGGAAGCGGCGTGCGCTTTGGCGGATCGGGAGGAGATTCGCGCTATCCGCGAAGCCGAGCGGGCGGAAGAAGCACAGAGACAGGCG
>CAMOUZ010000026.1 GCA_946626795.1 uncultured Clostridia bacterium | reverse complement strand
GTACATATTCCCGTGATCGGTGATGGCGATGGCGGGCATATTCAGGCTGCGCGCTTTGGCAAAAAGACGGTCTATCCTCGCGGCGCCGTCCAGCAGGCTGTATTCCGTGTGTAAATGCAAATGTACGAATGGCTTGCTCATCTTCTGTCCTCTATCGGTTTTTTGCTTTTAAAGTAATGTGCGTAAACGTTCTGCGGCTTTTTCCGCGTCCTTTCCCTCCGTGACGAGGGTGAGCGCGCTCCCTTTCTTATACGAAAGCGAGACGAGTCCCATAAGACTCTTGACATTCGCGCCCTTGTCTTTATACAAAAGGCGCACGTCGGCGCGGGTCTCGGAAGCCACCTCGGCAAGGCGCTTCGCGAGGGGAAGCGTCAGATCGCTTTTCGCTGTCAGCATAACTTTCATTCTTCTTTCCCCCTGATCTCATTCGCGATCTCCGCGAGTTTCTCGAAGCGATGATACAGCCCGCTTTTCGAGATGGGCTCGGGCAATATTTCGCGCAAAGCATCCAAAGAAAGCTCTGGATTCGCAAGGCGCGCCTCCGCCACGGATACGAGCTCGCACGGCAGCCCCAAGAAAGAGCGGCGCTCCTTGATGAGGCGCACGTCGTTATATTGCTTCACCGCCGCCACCATCGATTTATCGAGATTCGCCACGTTGAGCTGTTCGGCGCGCAGGATCTTATTCCGCGCTTCGCTCTTCACGATCATATCCTGCATGGAAAGGACGCTCTTCGTGGCGCCGATCAAAGCGAAAAGATCGCTGATCGCCTGCGCCTTTCTCGTGCTGAGACAGAATTTCCCGTCCTTCTCCTGTTTCTTCATCTCGATGCCTTGCCTAAGCAGAAACTGCGAAAAAGCGTCCGCCGCGTCTTCGAGCTCGAAAGTCAGGGTGACACGCAGACTGCCTGCCGCACGGCTGATACTGCCCACGGAGAGGAAGACCCCGCGCGCATACTCGGACGCCTCCTTTTGCGAAGAGATACGGGATCTTACGCCGTTATCGAGGGAGAGCACGACGCCATTCTGCGCCTTCACCTTCCCGAGATCCGTAAGGATGCTCAAAGCGTATCGCCCGCGCACTTCCACGGAAAAAAGCTTATGACGACGCTTGTCCTTCGGGCGGATCATCCCCACCTCGACGGCGTAAGAATACTCCTTTTTCACGTACTCCGCGAATTCGAGCGCGAGACGATAATCGGGCGTGGAATAAAAGAGATAATAGCCCTTGTCATCCCTGCCGAGCTCCCCGCCGAAAGTCAAAAGCGCGGCGACATAACCGTCCCCGACCCCGCCTTCCGCGAGCGAATGCAATTCGTCTTTGACCGCTTGATCCGTCAGCATAAGATCCTCTCCGTTTCGTATTCGAGCGTGACGCCCGTCCTCTCTTTCACCGCGCGCCGCACTTCTTCCGCGAGGACAAAAAAGTCCTCTGTCTTCGCGCCGCCGCGATTCACGATAAAATTACAATGTTTGGTCGAGAGCTCCGCGCCGCCGACCACCCTGCCTTTCAGCCCCGTTTCTTCGATATAAAGCGCGGCGGGCTTCTCCCCCACACGGCGGAAGACGCTCCCCGCCGACCTGCCGAAGGGCTGCGTGGCGGCTCTCTTCCTTGCAAGCTCTCGCATCTTCTCCGCGATATGTCCTTCTTCTCCTTCTTGAAGATCGAAGACTGCGGAGAGAACCAAAGCGCCCGCGGGGATCCCACCCCGATGATACTCCATTTTGAGCGCGGAGGAAGGCAAAGTCATCTTTTCCCCGTCGAGGAGAATATCCACGCTCCGAAGCGAGTCCGAGACGCCCATCCCGAAAGCCGCCGCATTCATACAGACCGCGCCGCCGATCTTCCCGGGAATCCCTTCCGCGTATTCCGCGCCGGACAGCCTCGCTTCCCTGCATTTCCTCGCAAAGACGGGCATCGGAAGTCCCGCGCCCACCGTGACGGATGACCCGACGACGGAGAAAGCATTCAAAGAATCCAATCGAAGGATGACTCCTCTGTATCCTTCATCGGGGAAGAGCACGTTGCTCCCCGCTCCGAGCACGCGATATCGAACGCCCTCTTTCTCAAAGAAAAGGAGGAGGGCTTTCAGCTCCGAAACGCTCTTCGGATAAGCGACGACCGCCGCCTCTCCTCCGCTGCCGAAAGTGGTCAGGGACGCACCCGCCACATCCGTCCTCAATAAAACGCCCAAACGATCCAGCTCTCTCTTTACGCGCCGCATATATATCCTCCGAAAAAAGGTGATATAATATATGGCGCGCGAGGCGCAAATATCCTTTAATCCGTCTGCTTTTTCAGTCTTTCTTCGAGCTCCTGCGGCGCGCTGTAACCCATCTCTTTCAGACGAAGAGACGCCACCGCCGCCTCGATGACCACGAAAAGATTTCTGCCCGCTTTCACGGGGATTTCGAGCTTGGGCAGGCTCACGCCGAGGATCTCCTCGCGAAGGTCCTCCGTGCCGAGACGCTCATAGGTCTTACCCTCTTCCCAAGCGACGAGCTCGAAGACCGCGTCCACGGACTTATTCACGCGCACCGCCACCGAGCCGAACATCCGCTCCACATTGATGATCCCCACGCCGCGGATTTCGAGCATATGGCGAATGACATCGGGGGAGCGCCCGATCAAGATGCCGTTCTTCTTGCGAATGACAACGCTGTCATCCGCCACCAAACGATGTCCGCGATGGACGAGCTCCAAGGCGACTTCGCTCTTACCGATGCCGCTGCTGCCCGTAAGCAATACGCCCATGCCCGCGACGTCCACGAGCACGCCGTGGAGGGTGATCTCTTCGGAAAGAGCGCTGTCGATATACTCGCTGATCCTCGCGCCGATATGTCCCGTGATGTCATCCGTGGAGAAAAGAGGCACGCCGTAACGCTCCGCCGCCTCGCGCATCACCTCGGGACAGAGGATCCCGCGCGCGATGACCGCGCAAGGCACCTTGCGAGAAAAGAGCCGATCCAGCCTCTCCTTCATCACTTCTTCGTCAAGGCTCATCGCAAAACTCATCTCCGCGCTGCCGAATACGATGACGCGGCTCGCGGCGAAGAACCTCTCATGCCCCGCGAGGAAAAGCCCCGGGCGACAGATCGCCGACGTGGTGAAACGAATGGCGGCGCCCTCCTTTACGCATAAAGGACGCAGACCGAGATCCGCGGCGAAATCAAGGGCGGAGACCGCCTTGCTGCCTTTTTCTTCTCTTTCGCGATTATATTTCCCCAGCATAATTCCCTCTCTATATTTCGTCCGCCAAAATGCGCTCAATCAAGACCGCGACGCCGTCCTCATAGACGGAAGGCAGGATAAGATCCGCGCTCTTTTTCAGCTCCGGAATGGCATTCTCCACGGCGCATCCTAGCCCCGCTTTCAGCACCATCGAAAGATCATTGAGGTGGTCCCCCACGGCGACCGTCTCGGAAAGAGGAACGCCGAAATGCCCGGCGAGAAATTCGAGCGCATTTCCTTTCCCCGCTCGGAGAGACGTGACTTCGAGAAACATCGGCGCGCTCTTCGTGACCTCCGCTTTCTCCCCGATGAGGGCGCGGAGCTCCTGAACCTTCGCGTCGATCGTATCCTCGCTGACGATGCCGATGACCTTATTCACGGCGGGCATCTCTCGGATATAGCTCGAAATGGGCTTCCCTTCGACGGCGGGCTCCACCTTGCAATACTCCGCATACATCGCCGAGAGAGGGTTCTCCTTCTCCACGTGGAAATGACGGTCGTCATAGGCGTGGCAGACATCCCCTCTTTCCTCGAAAAATCTCGCCGCTCTGACCGCGACGTCCTTATCGAGGGCGAACTTATGGATGACCTCGCCCGTGCTTGCGTAATAAACAGCGCTTCCCTGACAGGCGATGACCTCGTCATCCGCGCCGAGGGGGGCGATGAAAGGACGGATCGCCGTAAAGATGCGTCCCGACGCGATGCAAAACCTGCCGCCCGCCGCACGATAATCCGATATCGCCTTCACGGCGCGCGGACTCAGCGCCACTTCATCATAAAGCGTATTGTCAAAGTCGCTCGCAATCAATCTGTACTTCATATTTCCTCTCGCGTTGCAAGTAAAATCTATGTAATATTATAACTTAAATAATGCGCTTTTACAAGACAAAAGCGCATTTGTGAAAATCTTTTTCCGAAAAGACTCTTCCTTCCCTCAGTCCTCTTTGCGCTCGCGGAAAAAGGCAGCCACCCGCTCTGCGATTGGACGGGTCATCCCTTTCACGGCGGCGATGGCTTCCGCGTCCGCGTCGCGGAGGGCGTCCAGACTGCCGAAAGCTTTATGCAGCGCGCGAATGCGCTTCTCTCCCATCCCTTCGATCTCGGAAAGGAGGCTCTTCAAACTGCGCTTGCC
The DNA here is from genome assembly GCA_946626795.1 of uncultured Clostridia bacterium. GTDB lineage: Bacteria > Bacillota > Clostridia > Christensenellales > CAG-1252 > CAG-1252. The sequence goes on along the minus strand of CAMOUZ010000026.1, from coordinate 7,928 downwards.
GCGGAGCTTGCGATGGAAGGTGATGGCGAAACGGTGCGCCTCGTCGCGGATGCGAATGAGCAGACGAAGGGCGAAAGCGGACTTGGGTAAAACGATCTCCTCTCCCGAAGGGAGCACGATGATCTCCTCCCGTTCCGCGAGACCGATCATCGGGATATCCTCCCCCGCCTCTTTCATCGCGTCCATCGCGTAATGCACCTGCCCGATACCACCGTCGATGACGAGCAGATCGGGGCGAGAAGCAAAGGAAGCGTCCTTCCCCTCTTTGAGCCGCGCGAAACGGCGGGAGAGCGTCTCTTTCATGCAAGCGAAGTCATCATTCCCCGCCACGGTCTTTATGCGGAAAGTGCGATACATTTTCGCATCCTTCTCTCCTTTCGTGAAGACCACCATCGAGCTGACTTTATCCGTGCCGCTCGTATGGCTGATATCGAAACATTCGATGCGATCCAAGGAGCTTTCAAGGGAGAGGATCTCGGCAAGCTGACGGCAAGCGCCCGTCGTGAGCTTATCCTTGCGGGAAAGCGCCGCCGTACTGCGCGAAAGATACTCCATCGCGTTCTTCACGGCGATCTCGGCGAGCTGCTTGCGCACGCCCGCCTTCGGCGTGCTGACCTCCACGCGCTCTCCTTTGCGCTGCGAAAGGATATCCGCGAGGGCTTTCTCATCGGGAAGCGGAATGCAGGAGACCACCTCCTCCGCCACGACGCCCTCGTCATAATAACGATTGATGAAGCTGGAAAGCGTGCCTGCAAGATCGAGGCTCGCATCACGAATGGCGTATTTCTCTCCGCCCACCATCTTGCCGCCGCGGACAAGAACCGTCGCCACCGACATCCCGTCGCCGCCCGAAGCCACACCGAAGACGTCGAGATTAAAGTCGCGCGGGAGCGCGGCGATCTGCCTGCGGATCATCTTTTCGAGAGTGGAGAGCTGATCCCGATAAAAAAGAGCCTCCTCGTACTGCATCGCCTCCGAGGCTTCTTTCATTTTCCTTTCGAGATTCTCCGCGATGGTCTTATCATTTCCATTCAAAAAGGCGATGACTTCCTGTATCACACGGTGATATTCCTCGGCGGAGACCTTCCCGCTGCACGGAGCGAGACAACGCCCGATATGGGCATTCAGGCAGGGGCGATGATTCTTCGGGATCTTCTCCATATTCAGAGAGCATTCTCGGACGGGAAATGCGGAATGGATGAGACGAAGCATCTCCTGCGCGGAGATCCCCACCATATACGGCCCGAAATACTTCGCGCGATCGCTCTTCAAGCGGCGGATGATCTCCACCTTTGGAAATGGCTTGGAGACGTCGATGCGCAGAAAGGGATAAAGCTTGTCGTCCTTCAAAAGGATATTGTAAAAAGGCTTATGCAGCTTGATGAGATTATTCTCGAGGACGAGAGCTTCCTCCTCCGTCCGTGTGATGATATAATCAAAATCCGCCACCTTCCGCACCATCATCAATACCTTCTCCGCCTTGGGAGAGCTATTGAAATAAGAGCGAACGCGGTTTTTGAGATTTTTCGCCTTGCCAACGTATAAGATCTCCCCCGCGCCGTCCTTCATCAGATACACGCCGCTGTCCGTGGGAAGTTCTTTCAGTTTCAGTCGGATCACATCATTCATAAGAGTATTATACTACGAACGGCAGAAAAACAAAAGAGGAGAAATGCTTTCTCCTCTAAATGCTTATGATATTTGGGACATTTAATATCCCAAAAACTTCGTCCCGAGGTCCAGCATTTTGACGACGTATTGATTTGCGACGGAATAATACACGATCTTCCCTTCCCTCCTGGTCTTCACGAGTTTCAAAGATCGGAGAAAGGCGAGCTGATGAGAGACCGTGCTCTGCCGCTGCCCCGTGAGGAGGCAGATATCCGTCACGCACATCTCCTTGATGAGGAGGGAGGAGAGGATCTTCACGCGGGTGGCGTCGCTGAAAACGGAGAAAAAATCCGCAAGGTCGGAGAGGATCTCATTCTTCGGAAGATAATAGCGTATGACGCTCTCGTCGCGGCGCGAGAGACGAAGGGGCGCATTCACATTCTCATCCTACAAGTCATATAAAAAAATGTCAAAGAGGAATCTCGTCGAAGGGAGGGTAACTCTTGTCGAAGCATACGCAAAAGGGGGTAAAAAGAATGCAAAACGGCGGAATGCTACTGATGCTCTTACTGCTTCTGATCTATACTTTCGGAGGGGATGGCACCCTCTCCACGGAGAATCTCACGCTCATCGTGCTGGCGCTAGCCTTCCTCGTCTCCGAGAATTACGGAAGCGCATCGGGGTGCGGTTGTTCCGCCGTGAATTAAGAGCGGAGCCGCCCGCCGAAGCGTTCGAGAAGCAAGGAATAAAGGCGCTCGAAAGCAAGGTCGAAGACGATGAACGCCGCGGAAAGGACAACGTAAATGACGGCGTACTGCCCTGCCTTGGGAAGTGTCTCCACGATGGGAAAATCCGCAAGGGTCAGCCCCGTAGCATAAAAGACCGCGAGAAAAGAGAGGTCCGCAAACGCCACTTTGATCGGGATGCAAAAATAGGGTTTTTTCAGATATTTCCGAAGATAATAGAAAAGTATCGTATAGGGACCGAACATCATGAGGTAAGGCAGGACGTGGATATATCCGACGAAAAGGAAAGAAAGACCCGCCGACGCCAGATAGGCAAGGACGCACCCTCTGCCGCTCTCCGCGAGGAGCGGGAGCATCAGGGCGACGGAAGCCAAGGCATAAAAAGCGAGAGTCAGGACAGACACGTAATAAGAAAGCACTACCGCGATGACCGCGAACGCCGCCGCGATCCCCGATAGTGCTATTTCCTTAGACGTGATCTTTTTCATTTAGCAGCAGCGGATGAGATCTCCGCCCATGCATTCACAGCAACAGTCCGCGCAGATGAGGCTCGCGCAACAGTCGCCTGCCGTGGCTCCGCGACGACCCCTCTCTTGCATCCCTTCATAGGTGTCATAGCCGCCTCTGCCGCCCGAAGCGCCGTTTGAAGCGCCCGCAGTCCCCGTGGGATCCGCCGCGTGGCTCTTCATGCGCGCAAGCGTATCTTTATATTTTTGATTGTCGGGGTCCATATTGATCGCCATATCGAGCTGGGCTTTCGCCTCGTAATACCAGCCTTTGCCGTGATAGACGGCGGATTGATAATAATGCCACTCCGCGCCGCGATCCGAGATCTTGTCCAAAGCGGACTGTGCCTCGTCATAACGCTTTGTCTTCAAAAGCGAAGCCACGTGATCATACACGCCGCGCACTTCGGAGCCCGAGGCGAGGGTGTCCATCGCCGCGCGATAAGCCTCTTCGAGCTCGGAGAGTTTCTTCGCCGCTTGCTTCCCTTCGTCACCCTCGATATGGATCGCCGCGCGATACTCCTCGCGGAGCTTCTCATACGCCTGCCGCACTTCTTCCTGCGTGACGTCCCTCGAAACGCCGAGCACTATAAACGGATCTTTATACATTTTCCTTTCTCCTTTTTCAGCAGGGTTTCCAGCCTGAGGCGAAGCCCGTACCAAAGGGTATTCGTGACGACGCCGTCATTCTCGCCGAGATCCACCGTCTTATAGGCTTCTTCGATCCCGCGAACGATCTCCTCGATGATGAAACGGACGTCTTCTTCGTGAGCCTCGATGAGCTCAGCGTAATCCTTCGCGCCGAAGGTGCGGCGGAAGGCATTGAAACGACCTTTTTTCCTGTCCTCGTCATAATCGTCGAGGGCGTCCATATAATACACGTACTTTCCGAGAAGATAGCCTATCCGCTTGATTTCGGGCGTAGTCTTCTCCTCCGCAAGGGCGCGGAAGACCTCCTTCATCATCACGGCGAAAGGCTCCGCCGCTCCGTCGAGGGAGACGCCCTCTCTTTCTTCCCTGCTCTGCGCCTCGCGGCAAGCGTCCGCAAGGGCGGCAAGCTCCGCTTCCTTCCTTCTCGCCTTCTTCACCTGCCGAGCGAAAGCCATCCTCCTGAAAGGATGAGACTCTCCGTCCTCTTTATCATCCGCAAGTTTCATCCCGAGAAGAATGAGATCCAGCCGCGCGATCCTTTTCATCAAAGGGGTGGCGGCGATGACGGGACGCTTCTTGGGATTTAAAACGCAGCGCTTATTTTTGACCTCCGCTTTCACGCCGTGCAAGCCGTGGAAGAAAAGGCTGAGGAAAGTGGCGTCGTAATCCACGGAGAAACGCGCGAGCTGACCGCTCTCCCCTTTCGTGGCGTGGCAAAGCCCGCAATAATACGCACGGAAAAGCGCGTAATCCTTCATATAAAGATTCGGCTTGTCGGGAAGAACGTAACCAAACATCAGTCTTGCACGAAACCTATCTTTTTCTTGACCTTGCGCATCGTGCGGGCGGCGAGGCGGTGCGCCTTCTCCGCGCCTTCTTTCATAATGCGTTCCAACTCCGCCTTGTCCGAGAGATACTCATTATATTTCTTCTGCACGGGGGCGAGAGCGTCCGCGACGGCTTCTCCCACCGCGAGCTTGAAATCTCCGTATCCTTTCCCTTGGAAACGGGCTTCCGCCTCTTCGACAGTCACGCCCGTGAAGGCGGAATAGATGGTAAGAAGATTCGAGATGCCGGGCTTCTCCTCCGCAAAGACGATGCGATTATCGCTGTCCGTCACGGCGCGCTTGAACTTGCGCATAATGACGTCGGGGGGATCGATGATGGAGACCGTCGCATTTTGATCTTTATCCGACTTGCTCATCTTTTCCGTCGGGTTTTGGAGGCTCGTGATCTTGGCGCCCTGCTTGGGGATATAAGGCTCGGGCACAACGAAAGTGTCACCATAGCGATTATTGAAGCGGATGGCGAGATCGCGCGCGAGCTCCAAATGCTGCTTTTGATCCTTGCCTACGGGGACGAGATCCGAGCCGAAAAGCAGGATATCCGCCGCCATCAAAACGGGATACGTCAAAAGCCCTGCATTGATATTGTCTTCATTCTTGCGAGATTTATCCTTAAACTGCGTCATACGTTCGAGCTCGCCGATATACGTATGGCAAGAGAGGATCCATGCGAGCTCGCTATGCTCGGGGACATTGGACTGCACGTACAAGATGCTCTTCTCGGGATCCAAGCCGCAAGCCAAGAACTGCGCGAAGAAAGAGAGCGTGCGCTCCCTGAGCTCCTGCGGCACCTGTCTGACCGTCAGCGCGTGTTGATTCGCGACGGCGAAAAGACAGTCATTCTCCTCTTGGAGTTCGAGCCAATTCTTCACCGCGCCGATATAATTGCCGATCGTGATACATCCCGTCGGCTGTATGCCACTGTATATTCTCATTTTTCGGTCACCTTTTCAAGCACTTTTTCTTTGATCTCTTCTCTTTGCAAAACGTCACGAAAACGGATCTCCGCCGCCTCGAGATTCGCGATCCCCTCCGGCACTTCCATCCCCGTCAGAAGATGAAGCCTCTTCACCGCTTTGAAGGGATCGTCCACGCGGCTTTCGCCCACCGCTTCATAGACGTCCGCGGCGAACTTATACGGGCTCGCCGTCGAGAGCACGACGCAGGGCGTGAGATCATCCGACGTGGCATAATACTTGTTATAGACGCTCACCGCGACGGAAGTATGCGGATCCACGAGATATCCGTATTCATCGAAGGTATTATAGATGGTCTCCATCGTCTCCTCTTCGTCCGCATAACCTGCCTCGAAGACGGAGAACTCCTTCTTGATGAGGAGAGGATCCACCTTATATTTCCCATCCGTTTTCAATGCCGCCATCAGCTCGCGGAGCTTCCCGTCGTCCCGACCCGTGATCTCGAAGATCAAGCGTTCGAGATTTGAGGAGATGAGGATATCCATCGAGGGGGAGATAGTCTTATGGAAGATACGCGAGATGTCGTATTCCCCCGTCGTGAAGAAATCCGTCAAAACGTTATTGATATTGGAAGCGCAAACGAGCTTATGCACGGGAAGCCCCATACGCGAAGCGTAATATCCCGCAAGGATATTGCCGAAATTTCCCGTCGGCACGCAGAAATTCACTTCGTCGCCCTTCTCGATCTCACCGCTTCCGACAAGATCGGCATAGGCGGAGAAATAATAAGCGATCTGCGGGAGGAGGCGGCCCCAATTGATGGAATTCGCCGAGCTCATCACATAGCCCTTCTCGCGAAGCTTCGCCGCCACGTCCGGATCCGTAAATATCTGCTTGACCGCGGTCTGCGCGTCGTCGAAATTCCCGTAAATGCCCGCAACGTAGGTATTCTCCCCGCCCGTCGTGACCATCTGCAATTTCTGCATATCGGAGACCCCTTCATCGGGATAAAAGACCATGATCTCCGTGCCTTTCACATCCTTAAAGCCTTCCAAAGCGGCTTTGCCCGTGTCGCCGCTCGTCGCCACCAAAACAAGGGTGGTGAGCGCCTCTCCCTTCTTCTCTCTCGAATGAGAGATGAGCTGCGGGAGGACGGTGAGCGCGACGTCTTTGAAGGCGAAAGTGGGGCCATGCCAAAGCTCTAAAAGATAAAGTCCTTCTTCGATCTTAGTCAGGGGACAAGCGTCCTCGTCCTCGAAGCGGGCATACGCCTTTTCGGCGATGGAAAGAAGCTCTTCTTGGGAAAACTCATCGAGATAAAGCCCCATGACATATGCCGAACGCTCGGCATAGCTCATATCCGCCATCTTCTCGATGTCATCCAAAGAGACCTGCGGGAAAGACTCCGGAACGAAGAGACCTCCGTCCGGACTGATGCCCGTCAAAATAGCTTCGCAGCCCGACACGCGGTGGGCGGCGTTTCTCGTACTGATATATTTCATCTTCTCTCCGAATCAGATCACCTTTTCGCACTCGGCGTCCTTCAAGAATGCGGGGAGCACATCCGTGCTGGCGCTGAGGATGATCTCAACGGCGCTGTTCTTGCCTGCCTTCGCGATATCGTCATAGAAGAACTGCATATCTTCGACCTTCTTGCCTGTGACGCGGTGTGCGCCATCGACATAAAGCATATCGATATCCGCATTGGACGCAAGAATACCCTTGATGAAGCCGGCGAGCTCTTCCTCCGTGCCGATGCCGAAATTCTCCACATTGATGAGCCTGATCTTATAGCTGAGATCGAATTTATAGCGATCGGTATAGGTCAAAAAAACGATGCTTCCGGCGCTCTTCTCCACCATCTCATTTGCTTCGTTGATAAGTTTTGCCGTCTTGCCGCTGCCCTTTGCTCCATATACGATTCTGATCATTTTGAGTCCTCCTTATGAATGGTTTTTCTTTATTATACTATAATTTCTTATAGCTTTTGACATTTTGTTCACGCTTATTTTCGCCCTTTCGCGCGTTAACTTTTATTCGCGCGCGTGCGATATCAGCGTCTGCGCTCCGAGATCTTCACGAACTGCACATAGCGTGCGGCGTCCGCGTCGCGCACGAGATCATCCAGCTCGCCGTCGCTCATCGCCGCCACTCTTCCGCCGGCATACATCTCGTCCACTCTCGCCTTGACCGCCGCCACGATGGGATCGCTTTTCAAAACTTTTGCCTCCTCGGGAAGCGAATAGCTGTTATTGATCCAATAGGCAATGCCCGCGAGTCCGCTGTTATTATCCACGCAGACCATCGGCGGACGATGCAAGACCTTGGTTGTATTGAAGATATTATAGATCTCCTCGTCCTTCATGAGGCCGTCCACGTGGACGCCCGCTCTCGTGACATTGAAATCCCTACCCACGAAAGGCGTGCGCGGCGGGATCTTATAACCGATCTCCCGCTTGAAATACTCCGCGATCTCGGTGATGACCGAAAGGTCCATCCCGTCCGTCGTCCCTTTCAGGGAAGCGTACTCGATCGCCATCGCCTCCAAGGGACAGTTTCCCGTCCTCTCGCCGATGCCGAGCAAGGCGCAATTCACCGCCGAGCAACCATAGAGCCACGCGGTGGCGGCATTCGTCACCACTTTATAGAAGT
>CAMOUZ010000025.1 GCA_946626795.1 uncultured Clostridia bacterium | reverse complement strand
TCGGCTTGCGGACGAGCAAGACGCAATATCACCCCATTCGTCTCGTCCCGAAGCGGAGAGCGTATTGCCGAGTGGCAAGGAAATTCACTTTTCCGACGCTCTTCACGCCTCGTCTCGTCGTCAGCGAGCTCACGAAAGAGGATATGCCTTCTTATGTCGCCCTCGCCACGGACGAAGAGAGAAATCGCTTTTGGGGATATGATTATAAAGAGGATCTCGGGGAGGACGTCCCGGGCGCGGCGCATTTCGAACGGGTGCTTATGGAGGACGAGGCGAGGGGGATCTGTTATGCGAGAAAGATCTCCGACCTTTCGGGGAAGTTCATCGGCGAAGCGGTCTTATATAATTTCCGTTTGGACGGTTCCGCCGAGCTCGGGCTGCGCATCGCCGCTTCGGAGGCGGGAAAAGGGTATGGGCGAGAGGCTTTCGTTGTCGTCGCCGAGGCCGTGCTTCCGCTTTTCGGCGTTCTCCATGCCCGTTGCTTCAAGGAGAATGAGCCAAGCCGTAAGATGATCCTTGCCGCAGGCTTCCTTCCCGTGCGCGAGGACGAGACGTTCTTTTATTTTCGGAAAAAAGGGAGGAAATAGAGTATCAATGAATTGCGAAAGGGTTCGCATAAATTGGCGATAAATCGTCGTGAATTGCAAATTTCGAGAAAAATTGCATTTCGGATCATAAAAAATCGGCTCCTTCAAAGTTATTGAAGGAGCCTTTTCCTTAACGGAGCATTTCGTGAGAAATGCGAGAATTCAAGGGTGCGGGAGAACGCTTCAATTCATGAGACGAAGCTTCAATCCACGTCACCAAGTGGCAATTCGTGAGTGGGGCTGATTTTTTTTACAGCCCCTGTCTGCTTATTTTACGAGATAGTAAACCTCGTTGTTTTCCGCGTCGTAGGTCTTGATAATGAAGCCTTCGTCCGTCGAGCCGTAGTCGGAGGAGATCGTCTTGTCCAGCGTGATGAGTTTCGTGCCTTGCGCGTTGTAAAGATCCACGGAGAGGACGTTATGGCTGTCGTCATAAGAGGTCACGGCGTACGTGGCGCTGCGGTAAGAACGATAGCTCTGATTTCCCGAAGCGATCATCGTGGGCGTGCCCGTGCCGGTGTAAAGATAGTATTCGGTCTCGTTCTCCTCGTTGTTTTTCGTGAAGACGAGGTTATCGCCCATTCTGCCGTAGTACGAATAGCCTTGATCCTTGTAAGCGAAAAGCACGGAAAGATTATAGTCATAGACGGCAGTCTCGCCGAGGATGAAATTCGCGAGGAAATCCGCGTCGCTCACTTCGCCGATGAGGGTCTTGTCGAATTTATAGAGATATTTTCTGCCTGCGAGATCTTCCACCAGGACTCTGTCCTCCGCCACGACCTGCGCGAAATCATCTTCGTTGGGAAGGAAGGTGCCGGTGATCACGCTCTGCAAGGCGCCGTTATTCGTCAGGGTCAAGATCATCTCACGACTCAGGTCCACGTATTTGTCATTCAGCTTATACGCCACGCAGAGATTGAGAAAATCCTTGTTGATGGCGTTCAAAGACTCGCCTTCTTCTTCGAGCGTCGTCTTGCTCATCAGATAATAAGCGATATAGTCGATACGCATGTCGGAAGTGGAATTATCCGCAATGTTCAGGATCTTCTGTTCGAGGTCATATCGACCCGCGAGATCGCGGAAGATGCCGTCGTTTTCTTCGAATATGACGTCGTAATCATTGTCGGTCGCGTCTTTCGCCACGAAGTATTGGATAAAGACGTTGCCATTGTCCAAGACGCCGAAAACGGGCTCCTTCGCATAGGAGGGGAGGGCATAATACGCTTTGAGCTTCAAGGTGGCGTCATAGACCGTCACGCTCTTGTCCGAGGCGCTTGTAGAGGTCTTGTAATAATAGTCGCCTTGCTTGCCGGAGAGCGAGGGAATGTCGTTCGAGAGCGCTCCGTACCAATCGAGAAGGGTCAAGTTTCCGTCCGTCGACATCCGATAGAGCTTGTCGCCGAATTCGACGAAGTCGAGGGTGACGTCAGGCATGGTGTTCGACGTAGTATCCTCCACGTTCGCGACGACGGTGCCTTTCGCATTATATAAAGTATGCACGTATGCGTCGGTGTCCGCCGAGAGATCGTGCGTTCTCTTATGCGCGACAAAGTAAGGATTTTTATTCGCGCGGGAAAGGCTGACGTTGTAGGTGACGCTCGCGACGAGGTCCGCTTCATCGACGAAGGTTTGGACGATGCGCTCCTCCGCGATGTTATAGATCGCGGTGGTCGTTACGCCCGCCTCGGTCTTCGTAAAGAGGACGAGCTCACGATTGTATGAGGAATACGTGTATCCGTCCAGGGCCAGCTTGGTCGCTTCCGTATAGCGATACGCGCTCTTTGCCTGATAGGTCTCGGCAGTGAAGATGTCGCCGGACTTGGTCTCGGTCTGGCTTGTGGTCGGCTCCTTCTCCTTACAAGCGGCGAAGAGGCAGGCGAAGCATAAGACGAGAGCCACGATGGCGATGATGAGTTTTGTTTTCTTCATATCTGTTCTCCTTTTTATTTTTCGATGTTCTCGAAATCTTTCATTAGTATACGCATTTTTTCAAAAAAAGTCAACGAAGGACAACATTCGATACAAAGAGGAAGGAAAAGGAAGGGCGTAGAAAGAAAAACACTGCATTTCGGCAGTGTTTTTGTAAAGTTTTCGTTATAAAGAGGAATGGATATTTTACGCCGCGTCGAGGACTTCGATCTTGTCCAAGACGTAATGATATTCGCCTTCGTCGATGCGCAAGATGGCTTTCTTTACGTTCGAGACATGGATGTTCTCGTTCGTGATGGTAAGGGGATTTTTCGCCACGGAGATGGCGTAACGATTCGCATAGCTGTTCGAGATGGAGAGCTGGAAGGTATAGCAGGGGATGGCTTTCTCCTCTTCCGCCGTGCCCGTCGAAACGAGCGCGTCGATGGTTGCCGTCGCGTCGCCGACCTTGGAGATCGTGATGGTTTCGAGGGTGGAGGTGAGCGCGTTCGGCGAGGCAAAGCTTAATGTGTAAGAGGATTGCGAGATGCCGGAGGCGCGCACGACGGCATAGATCATCTCATTGTCGAAATGCGTGGTGTTCTTGATTCTGAGCTCGGCGCTGTCCGTTACGACGCTGTCTTCATAGCGATAGGTATAAGCGTATTTGGTCTCGTAACGCACGACGAGCTCGCGCGTTTTGCCCGAAGCCGTCTCTTTCTTATAGCTGTAAATGGGCGCGTATGAATTGTCGTAAAGCACTTCGGAATAGCCGCTGTCCTCGCTGAAAACGCCGTCCAAGGCATAGGTCATCGTAAGATGGGTGCCGGAGAAGGCGTTGAAGAGTTTGGTCTTGCTTTCGACGGTGGGGTCGGGAAGGGTGACGTCCGCTTTGGTGAGCTTCTCGAAGGTGAGCGTCATCACGCCGACGCAGTCATCGTTGTGAAACATTTTATAAGTGAAGATCTCGCTGCCTCCCGTTACGTACGGATCGGTCAACATATCCGATTGGGACACGCGGGAGCAAGCCGCGACGGTGATGGGCAGCGCGGCGAGGATCAGGATCAATGCGATGAGTATTATTTTTTTCATAATGCACCTCTCCATTTATTTTAAGAATTATATAAAGTATTGTCAAAGGTTTTCTTATGCGTTAAAATATCTGTATGGTTACTTTATTTCGTGCGAAAAGCGTGTATCTCGGGGCGGAAGCCGTGCTTTCTTCCCTTAAAGGGCGCAAGGGACGTAGCATTATTATCGTCCCGGACGCCTTCACTTTATCCCTCGAAACGGGCGCTTTGACCAAGCTCGGACGGGAGGGAACTTTCGACATCGAAGTAATGAGTTTCGCGCGTCTCGCTTCCCTTGCTCTCGGGAAGGATGTTTTGAAATGTCTCTCGCCCGCAGGCTCTGTGATGCTGATGGAGAAGGTGATCGGGAAATGCGCTTCTTCGCTCCGCGTCTATGGAAAAGTGGCGAAAAAGCCCGGGTTCGCTTCCGAGATCTATGCCGCCGTCACCGCCATTCGGAATAGCGGCGTGAGCGCGGAGGCTCTCGAAGCCGCGGCGGGCTCTCTCAGCGGATATCTCCGAGAGAAGACTTTGGACGTCGCGCTCCTTTATAAGGGATATCTCGAAGCCCTCTGTCTCGAACATACGGACAGCACCACCCGTTTGGAAGCGCTCGCAAGGGAGATCCGCGAGGGGAGCGTGCTTTCGGACGCGGATTTTTACGTGATGGATCATTTCGATTTCAATGCGAAACAGCTCGACGTGCTCTCCGCTCTTATGGAGAAAGCGCGTTCGGTCTCCGTCGCCGTTCAGGATCACGGCGGCAGCGAGAATAAGCGAATTTATCCCTCCGCCACTTATCATAAACTCCTTTCCGCGGCGAAGAAAGCGGGCGTTTCCGTGCGTGAAGTCGAGGTGGAAGAGAGCCTCCCCGTCGAAAAGAGACTTCTTGCGGAAAAGCTTTTTTCCTATGCTTATCACGAGGGGAAGACGGAGAAGATCCGCCTCGTTCAGGCGAAGGACGTTGAGGAAGAGGTCACGCTTCTCGCCACGGAGATCGCGCGGCTCGTGCGCAAAAAAAGCGCGCGTTATCGCGATATAGCGGTCATCACACCCTCCTTCGGGACGTATCTGCCTTATCTTCAACGCATTTTTACGTATTATGACATCCCTTTCTTCGCCGACGCGCGGTATCCCCTTTCGCAATGTGACGTTTTCGATCATATGATGACGGGCTTCGAGCTCGTCGCAAGCGGTTTCGAACGCGCCAAGGTCAGCAAATACGTCTCGCATTTCCTCTTTGAAGGGGACGCGGAGACCAAGGCGCTCTTTGACGATTACGTGATGAAATACGGCGTGGATCGCTCGTATTTTCTCGAACCTTTCCGCTTCGGCGGGGAGGAGGCTATGGCCCCGGAAGAGATGCGCCTCCGTCTCGTTAAGGAGCTTTCGCCTTTCCTCGATATGAAGAAAGAGGACGGCGTTCATCGATATGCGGAGACGGTCCGTAGCTATCTTGCGGGGAACGATTTCGACGAGAGGATAAGTCTTTATGCGAAGAAGCTCTATGAGGGCGGGTATTTGCAGGAGAATAACGTGATCGGGCAAGCGCCGCAAAAGATCACGGACCTCCTCGCCACGTTGGAGGAGATCCGCGGCGAGGACGTGCTTACGCGAGAGGATTTCGCCTTCGCACTGCGCGCGGGCGCGGAGCAGGTGAAGATCGCCTCTCTCCCCGTGAGCCTCGATTGCGTGTATTTCGCGCCTGTCGAACAGGCGATGTACGAGCCCATTCCGTATCTTTTCCTCCTCGGCGCGGAAGACGGGCTTTTTCCCTTGGAGATCCTGAAAGAAGGGGTGCTCGGCGAGCGGGAATATACGGCGTGGCAGAAGCTCGATATCGTCATCGAAGATACGGGCGCGGAGGAGCTCGCGGAGAGTCGTTTCCACGCGCTGCAGCTTTTGCTCCGTCCCGAGGATCTCCGTATGTCTTGCTGCGTGGCGCCGTCGACCGCGATGAAACAGCTTGCGGATATGTATGATCTTCCCATCGGGAAAGCGGGGGATATCCTTTCTTCTCGCTATGCGATCGACGAGCTCGTCCCCACCCCTTGCGTCGCGGAGAATTATCTCGTGGAGTATTCGAGGAAGGAGAGAGAAGGGCTTCTCACCGAGCGGGAGAGGAGCTTCGCCGAAGCGATCGCTGAGGTGCTCGGGCGGAGATTCCCTTTGCCTGCATATGACGAGATGCCGGAGGTCGTCTCTTCGGCGTGTTTCTTTCGCAGGAAAGAGACCAGCGTCAGCGAGATCGAGAGCTATTATCATTGCCCGTTCAGCCATTTCGTTCGCTATGGGCTGAATGCGAAAGAGCGCGACGTCGCGGAGACGGAGAGGGCGGACCTCGGAAACGTCGTCCATGCCTGCGTTTGCGCTTTCACGAGAGATCCCGCTTTTTTGAAGCTGGACGACGAGGCGGCGGAGAAGAAGGCGAGGGCGATCGCGGCGGAGGTGCTTTCCGCGCCGCAGTATCAGACTCTCATTCGTCGGGAGGGGAGACAACTTGCGGATCGCTTTGCGGAGGCGGCGGTCTCGGCGGTGATGCTCGTCCGAAAAGAGATCGGGAGATCCACATTCGTCCCCACCTTCTTCGAGAAGAATTTCGGCGTAGGGCAGTTCTTGCCCGCCGTAGATCTCGGAGAGATCAAACTGAGAGGCAAGATCGACCGCGTGGACGTCCTGAAAGGTCTCGTCGCCGCCATCGATTATAAAACGGGGCGGGCGGACGTCAAGATCCGTGATCTTTATTACGGAAAGAAAGTGCAGCTCGAACTTTATCTCGCCGTTCTGCGCGAGAAAGGGTATCGCCCCGCGGCGGCGTTTTATTTCGACCTAAGCGGCGGATATAAGAAACAAGATTCCGCCTATATGAAAGGACACGTTTTGAAAGAGCCCTTCGTCGCCCTCGCTTTGGATGGGAAAAGCGCGGAAGAGAAGAGCGAATTCACGGGGCTTGTGATGAAGGATCCCGCCACCGTCAAAGAGGAGAGGGATCTCACCCTCGAAGAGAGAGAATTGGAGATGCTCATCGATTATGCGCTTCTCGTGGCGAAGACGGCGGTCAAGGGCATTCTGTCGGGCTATATCGCCCCCTCTCCTTTGGAGGAAAGGGACTGCTTATATTGTAAAGAAAGGAATATCTGCCATTTCGCGGAGAAGTACGAGCGCAAGAAGAGCGACGCCGTGCATATCGGCGAGATCGCAAAGATCATGTCCGAGGAGGATCCGAAATGCTGACCGAAGAACAGAAAAAAGCGATCCGAAGTCGGAAGAAAGATATCGTGATCTCGGCGTCTGCGGGCAGCGGCAAGACCAGCACGATGGTCTCTCGCGTGATCGCGCTCATTAAGGGAGGCGTGAAGCCGGAGCGCATCGCGATGATGACCTTCACGGAGAATGCCGCGCGCGAAATGATCTCCCGTCTGTCCGACGCGTTGATCAAGGAAATCCGTCTCGTTCCGCTTTCGGAGCGCAAGGTGCTCGTGGACGCTTTGGACGCTTTGCCGATGATCTCTTGCGGGACCATCCATTCTTTCTGTTATAAGTTCATAATGTCTCATTTCGAGAAGGTTTCCCTCTCCCCGATGCATTCCATCATAGACGAGAAGGGGGCGGACTCTTTGAAGAACAGAGCTTTCCGCGCCGTGACGCGTGATCATTATCTCCGCGAAGGGGCGGACTATGTCTCTTTCGCCGCGCATTTCGATAAGATCGCCGACGAGAATCTTAAAAAGAGCGTTTTCAAGGTTTATGCGCTTTTGACGACCTTGGACGAAGAGGAGGATTTCCTCGCAAAGTGGGAGAAGATCGCGGAGACCGAGCTTTCGGAGCAGGCGGGCGCGGCGCTTTTCACCGAGTATTATCGTAAGAAAGCGGAGCGTCTCATCGCAAAGTACGCGGAGAGGCATGTCGAAGCGGCGAATGTCGGCGCCGAGGAGATCAAAGCGCAGATCGAGTATCGCATAAAGAAATTGCAGGCGGCGTATCTCGTGCGGGATTTCGAGGAGATCTTTCACGTGCAGGACGAGCGGGATTACGGCAAGATGCCGAGCGTCAGTCGGCGGGAAAAAACGGATTTTGCTCTTCTTTGGGAGGACGTGGAGGCCTTGGATAAAGCGAGGAAAGCCTTGGAAGACGATCTTAAAGAGCGCGTGAAGGAGTTCGGGACGTATGACGAAGCCTGCGAGGCGCATCGCGATTCCTCTCTGCGTGTGAAGAAGCTTCTTTCTCTCGTGCGGGATTTCGCGGCGGAATACGAGAAGGTGAAGCAGGAGACGAAGGTCTTGGATTTCGCGGATCTCGAAAAATACGCTTTGCGGCTTTTGTCGGACGACGAGATCCGCAAAGGGCTACTCTTCGAGCACGTGCTCGTGGATGAGAGTCAGGATATAAATCCCGTGCAGGAGAAATTGATCTGCCTTTTGTCCGAGAAAAGAGCTCGTTTCTCTGTCGGCGACGTTAAGCAGAGTATTTATCGCTTCCGCCTCGCGGATCCCAATATTTTCCTCCGCGCGATGGAGCGCGCCGCGGCTTCGCCCGAGAAGAGCGATCTCATTTTGTTTAATCAAAATTTCCGCAGCTCGAAAGCGGTCGTGGACTTTGTGAATGACGTCTTCGACCCCTTAATGAGGCCTTCTTTCGGGGGCGTGGATTACGGCGCGGCGCATTTGATCGGGCAGGAGAACGGGAATAGCGGAGAGGTGCGCTGTTTCTTCTGTCGTAAGGAAATCCCCGCGCCGACCGTCATCGATAAAATGTACGATCTGCCGGAGGCCGTCCGCCTCGCGAAAGAGCGCGATTCCGAGAACGAAGAAGTCAAATGGGTGCGCGATCGCATTCGTCGCCTCGTGGGTACTAAGCTTTACGACGCGAAGAAGGGAGAGGAATTCATCGTGCGATACGGCGATATCGCGGTGCTTTCGGTCTCGCGGGGCAGGGTCGCGCAGGAGCTGATCTCCTGCTTGCAAAAGTCGAATATCCCCGTGAATGTCGGCGCGTTCGAGCGGGAAGGGAAGTGCTTGGAAGGCGAGCAGCTCACCGATCTTTTACGCCTCGTTCTTTCCCCGCATGACGATTACGCCTTGCTCAGCGTGATGCGCTCGCCGATGTTCGAATTTTCGATGGAAGAGATTATTCGGATCTCTCTTCTCGAAGGAGAGAGCTTTTACGAGAAGGCGGCGGCATATGCAGAGAAACCCGAAGGCGAAAAAATGCGAGAGCTCTTCGCTTATGTGGAAAAGGTCCGATTCGAGAGCTCGGTCTTCCCCTTGGCGGATCTTATGTCCCGCGTTGCGGAGGAGCGTTTCCGTTTGCCGCTTTTAAGGGAGCCGGACGGGCGTCTTCGCTTCGGAAAACTCCGCGCTTTCGTCTCGGCGATGGCGTCAAGGAGCGAGATCACCTCCGTCGCCTCTTTCCTCGACTATCACGACCAAGATTATGACGGCGCCGCAGGCGGCGAGATCGCGGACGGAAATGCCGTCACCTTTATGACCGTCCATGGGAGCAAGGGCTTGGAATTTCCCATCGTCTTCTTGGTGGATACGGGGGCGGAGATCGTCTCCTCGCAGGACGCGAAGGAGTCCGTCCTTGCGGATCGGGATCTCGGCGTGCATCTTCGCGTCACCGAGCTTGGGGGCGTCGAACGCAAATGCGCGTCTTTCCGTATGACCCTCGTCAAAAAGAAGCTGGAAGCGATGGAGGACAAGCTCCGCCTTTTGTACGTGGCGCTCACCCGCGCGCGAAACAGCCTCTACGTGACGGGTAAGATCGCGGACGCCAAGTTCGGCAAGATCCTCTCTCCCGAGAGCGGGAGCTCGATGGCGGAATGGATCACGTACGCCGTGCCCGAGCCACCCCATCTCGAAAGGCATTACGAGGAGCGTCCTTTCATTGCTTCGCCGAAGCAGGAGGAGAAGGAGAGGGTCGAGGTGGATAAAGAGAGTCTGCGCAAAGCGTTTGCCTATGAATATCCCCATAAAAAAGCGACGGTCACGGGTATAAAGTATACGGTTACGGGTATAAATAGTATGGACGAGGAAGGGTATCATCCGCCTACGCCACTTTTCCCCGAGGAGAAGGTCGAGCGGGGCACGGCGCTCCACGCCCTGATGGAGCATATCCCGCTTTCTTCGGAGAAGGAGGAAGACGTCGCGCTTTGTTTATGCGAGCTCGTTCGCCAAGGGATCGTTTCCGAGGAGGAGGGGAGAGAGGTCTCTCCCGCCGTAGTGTTGGAGGCGCTTTCCGTGATTCGCGCTCTTGTCGGGGATCGTAAGGTCGAGAGGGAGAAGACCTTTATGCTGAAACTTCCCGCTCGTGCGGTGGGCGTGGCGGATCTCGACGACGAGGTCGCCGTGCAGGGTAAGCTGGATCTTCTCGCGCTCGGTGAAGACGCCGTCATCGTGGATTATAAGGTGTCGGGCGCGCCGATCCCCGTTTTGAAAGAGCGTTATAAGGCGCAGCTCGAACTCTACGCCCTCGCGGTGAAAAAGAGTCTTGCCGTCTCGTCCGTTCGTAAGTACATATTCGTTCCGGGGAGGAATCTTCTCATCGAGATCTGACCGCGGGACAAAAGGCGGTTTTCCCGTGGGCGGTTTTTTTAATGGAATAGTTCTCGTTTTGTATATGGCGTCGCATTATCTCGCCGAGCCGATCTTTCTGGTGGCGCTCGGCTTTTCTTCCGTTTATCCCATTCTCGTGATGCTCTTCTTGCAGTGCGGCGGATGCGGCAGAGTGATCGCGGCGAAGCGGAAGACGCGCCGTTTCCTTCAAGGAGGGGTGATCTCGGGCGAGATGCGCAAGATGTATTACGATAAATGTATCAAGCGTTCCCCCGCCGCTTTGCGCGTCGCATACGAAGGTTTCTTGCGAGGGGAAGTGTCCGCGCCCGCTTTCGCAGAGCGCGTGATCGCTTCTCTCCGCGACAGGCGGAAGCTCTTTTCGGGGCTTTATTACGGCGTCGCGGCGTCCTTTTCTCTTCTCGTATTCCTCGTTTTTTATTTCACGTCGGCGTTCTCCGAGACGGTGCTTCGCGCGGTGATCTCCGCCTTTGTCGCCCTCTCGAACGGCACGGTTCTGCGCCTTCTTCTTTATGGCTATGCCTCTTCCGCGAAGAAGGCCGCCGTTCGTCTTTCCGAGATGTTGGACGGTCGCCTCCTGCGAGAGAAAAGCGCACCCATCGTCGATGAGCCGAAGTACGAAAGGTCGGATCGGGAGGAAACGGATCGTCTGCGCCTGCTTCTTCGTGAGGTGGAGGAGAGCTTCCGAGGGTGATTTTATCCTCGTGAAAGGCGCTTTTTCGCATAAATAAAAGGGATCGCCTGCGCTCGCGCGCCCGCGAAAGAATTTTTTCGCGAAAAATACTTGCAACTCTTCTTGAATGATGATAAACTGCTTTTATAAAGGAGGGGGAAGATATGGATCCTGACGAAGATAATATTATGCAGACCGTATCGTTCCGCTCTCGGCATTTTTGATGGGTGTCCTCTGCGGAACTTATTTCCAAGGAGGCGCGTATGATCGATATCATTTATAACGATGAGAATAGAAATTTGGGCGTATGCCCGGAAAATACGGAGTTAAACTCCGAATTTTTGGTCAATAAATGGATCAGTTTGATAAATCCCGACGACCGCGAGATCGAGAAGATATCCTCTTTGACGGGGATTTCGGAAGAGAATATCAAGGCGGCCCTCGATGAAGAGGAGCGCGCCCGTATCGACAAGGAAGACGACTGCGTAATGATCCTCTTGGACGTCCCTCTCATCGAGGAAGATCCCGAGTACGATTACTATACCTACGGCACCATCCCTATGAGTATCATACATAAGGACAATTATCTTGTGACGGTTTGCTTGAAGGAGAATTCCGTCGTCAATGACTTTAAATACGGTAGGGTGAAGAACGTGGAGATATATAAGTCCACTCGCCTTACCTTCCAGCTCCTCTATGCCGTCTCCACCAAGTATCTTTATTATCTCCGTCTCATCAATAAGGCGAGCCAGCGCGTGCAGTCCACCCTCGAAAAGAGCATGAAGAATAATGCGATCCTCGAAATGCTGGATTTGCAGAAGTCCCTCGTTTATTTCAGCACTTCCATCTCCGCGAATGACGCCGTCATCGAAAAACTGAATAAACAGAACATTCTGAAAAAGTACGAAGAAGATCAGGACGTCATCGAGGACGCGAGCATCGAGAATAAGCAGGCGGCGGAGATGTGTTCCATTTATCGTGAGATCGTGAACGGAACGATGGATGCGTATGGCACCATCATCTCGAATAACGTCAATGCCATCATGAAGTTCCTCACCGCCTTGACTCTCGTCATCTCGGTGCCGACATTGGTCGCAAGCCTCTTCGGCATGAACCTCGGCGGCATTCCGTGGAACAGCAATGACGCGCCTTGGGGCTTCGCCGTCGTGTGCGGCATCTCCATTATCCTCGCCGTCGTCTCGGGCATTTTCCTCGCGAAAAAGAAAATGTTTTGATCCCTTTATCCCTTTGGGATAGAAGGGCGCGAAAGCGCTTGCGGAGCAGGGCGTATCGCCTTGCTTTTTTCGGGGAAAAGGGGTCCGAAAAAGTTCTCTGAAAAAAATCGGATAATTGCTAAAAAAATCGAGAAAAAGTATTGACAAATATTTTTGCAAATGCTACTATTATAAAGCTGTCTATTTTAGACGGCAGGCATAAGGGGGTGTAGCTCAGTTGGTAGAGCGCCTGCCTTGCAAGCAGGAGGTCACCGGTTCGAACCCGATCATCTCCACCAGTAATGCGGGCTTATAGCTCAGTTGGTTAGAGCACACGCCTGATAAGCGTGAGGTCGGTAGTTCGAGTCTACTTTAGTCCACCAGTAGCGAGAGATCGCTCACCCCTAAAAGCAGCTTTAGCTGCTTCAAGCACATTGACAACTGCATAGGAGGTTTCATATCACCAGGTTGATATGGAATCT
>CAMOUZ010000024.1 GCA_946626795.1 uncultured Clostridia bacterium | reverse complement strand
ACGAGGGAGGTCGGCGCCATCTGTCCGCCCGTCATGCCGTAGATCGCGTTATTGATGAAGATCACGGTGATATTCTCGTTTCTCGCCGCGGCGTGGACGGTCTCCGCCATACCGATGGAGGCGAGGTCGCCGTCACCTTGATAAGTAAAGACCACTTTCGTGGGATCCGCTCGCTTGACGCCCGTAGCGACCGCAGGCGCCCTGCCATGCGCCGCTTCGATCATATCGCAAGCGAAATAATCATACGCCATAACGGAGCAACCGACCGGCGCGATGCCGATGGTCTTGCCCTCGATGCCGAGTTCGTCAATGACTTCCGCCACGAGTTTATGCACGATACCGTGCGTACAGCCCGGGCAGTAATGAAGAGGCACGTCCAAAAGTGCGTGGGGTTTATCGTATATTATCATTCTTGCTTACCTCCGTTATTCGCTTTTTTCACCGCTTCGAGCACCTGCTCGGGGGACGGGATCATGCCGCCCACACGGTTGCAGAGAGTGACCGGCACCTTGCATTCCGAAGCGAGGCGTACGTCCTCGATCATCTGTCCCATCGAGAGCTCGACGGAGATGATCTCCTTGACGTGGGGCGCCGCTTTCTTAAAGGGCGCGTCGGGGAAAGGCCAAAGGGTGATCGGACGGATGAGACCGACCTTGATCCCCATCTTGCGCGCTTCTTTCACGGCGTTCTTGGAGACTCTCGCCGCGATGCCGAAAGCCGCGATGGCGATCTCCGCGTCGTCCATCATATATTCTTCATACATCGTCTCATTCTCTTTCACGAGAGCGTAACGCTCGAAGCGCTCGATATTCAGCTTTTCAAGCTGCTCGGGAACGAGAGAAAGGGAGTTCACGATATTATGCTTGCGGGTGAGATTCGTGCCCGTCGTAGCCCAAGGCTTCTCGGGCGCGGGAGCGACGTCGAAATCAAGCGCGACGGGCTCCATCATCTGTCCCATCGTGCCGTCCGCAAGGATCATCGAAGTCATTCTGTATTTATCCGCGAGCTCAAAGCCCTTCACGGTGAGCTCCGCCATCTCCTGCACGGAAGAAGGCGCAAGGACGATCATATGATAGTCGCCGTGGCCGCCGCCGCGCGTGGCTTGGAAATAATCGGATTGGCTGGGCTGGATGCCGCCGAGACCGGGCCCGCCGCGCTGGACATTCACCACGAGAGCGGGAAGATCCGCGCCCGCGAGATAGCTGATGCCCTCGCCTTTCAGGGAGATGCCCGGGCTGGAAGAAGAAGTCATCACGCGGAGACCCGCGCTCGCCACTCCGTACACCATGTTGATCGCCGCGATCTCACTCTCCGCTTGCAGGAAAGTGCCGCCGATCTTCGGCATCCTCTTCGCCATATACGCCGCCACCTCGGTCTGCGGGGTGATGGGATAGCCGAAATAATGCCTGCAACCCGCCTTGATAGCGGCTTCGGCGATCGCCTCATTGCCTTTCATCAATACTTTATCCGCCATAGTCTCACCTCTCCACTTTTATGATGAAGTCGGGGCACATAATCGCGCAGGAACCGCATCCGATACAGTCGTCGGGACGCGCCGCTTCCACGGGATGATGCCCTCTCTTATTGATCTTGTCCTGCGCAAGCTCCAAGACCTTTTTGGGACATACGTCCACACAAAGCCCGCAGCCTTTACAGTTGTCCGTTCTGAAAGTCAATTTCGCCATAAGCTTTATCTCCTTTTTCAAATTTTGCTTTCGATGAAGTTCTTCTGCAAGGTCAGGGGGAAGAGCCCTTCCGCCTTTCCTTCCAGCTCTTTCGCTATGTCTTCTCGGACGGTGGTCATCACGATGGGAAGCCCCGTTCTGCGAGAGACCTCCGTCGCGTATTCGAGGGAATCCAAGACGGTCTCCGCCGTGGTCTCCCTGCCGAGATTGGAATTATTCACGATGCCCGTAAAGCGCATATTCGCCGCCGCCTCGATCTCCGCCATCACTTCCAGCGTGAGCTCGACGGTCGCCGTCAGCGGACGATATTTATTGATGACGAGGAGCATCTCGTAATCATTCTCCTTTACAAGCTCGGGACGGAGCCTGCCGAGCACGAGCGCGCCGCGATCGTCTCCACCGATGTCGAGGACGCAGGTCAAACCTCTATCATCCGTCACCGCGTACATATCCTGCGGAAGCGCGGGGATATCAAGATTCGTATTCGCATAATCCGACACGATGAGGCGGATGTCCGCCGCCTTGATGACCTCCAAGCTGTCCTTCGTGCGGAAATAAGGATTCACGATGTCGAGATCCGCGATGGCGACTCTGTCCTTGGTCTTCCTGAGCGCGAGAGCGAGGTTCACGGCGATATTCGTTTTGCCGCTCCCGTAATGCCCTAAGATCATCGTAACTCTCTTGCCCATTTCCGTTTCCCTATGCATTCGCCCGCGGCGAGGACTCGTCGCAAGCGGATAATTTATAATTATACAGCCTTTTTCTCCGCTCTGTCAAACGCGCGCGGGAATCAAAGCTTATTTCTTTGTATCTTTCCGCTCACCGTCTTGGGGAGTTCGTCACGGAAGACGACGACGCGCGGATACTTATACGGCGCGGTGTGTTGCTTCACGTAATCTTGGATCTCCTTCACGAGAGCGTCCGAAGGCTCAGTGCCCTTGGTGAGGACGATGGAAGCTTTCACGATCTGACCTCTGACCTCGTCCGGAACAGCGGAAACGCCGCATTCCAAGACGTACGGAAGCTCCATAATAACGCTCTCGATCTCGAAAGGTCCGATACGATAGCCCGAAGACTTGATAACGTCGTCCGCTCTGCCCACGTACCAATAGAAACCGTCCTCATCGCGCCAAGCAAGGTCGCCCGTATGATAATAGCCGTTATAACGCGCTTCCTTGGTCTTCTCCTCGTCGCGGTAATACTCCGTGAAAAGCCCGCAAGGCAGTCCGTTTTGCAGATTGATGACGATCTCGCCCGTCTCGCCGTCTCCCACGATCTTGCCGTCGGCGTCCATCAAAGAAACGTCGTAGATCGGCGCGGGCTTGCCCATCGATCCGATCTTATGCGGCGCGCCGATAAGGTTTCCGATGATCATCGTGCTCTCGGACTGTCCGAAGCCTTCGAGGATTTGGAGTCCCGTCAAGGTCTCGAATTGGCGATACACTTCGGGATTCAGGGCTTCGCCCGCCGTGGTCATATGCTTCACGGAGGAGAAATCGTATCTCGAAATGTCCTGCTTGATCATCATGCGCAGCATCGTGGGCGGCGCGCAGAACGTGGTGATATGATACTTCGCGAACATCGGCAGAATGGTCGCCGCATCGAAACGGTCGAAATCATAGACGAAAGTCGCCGCTTCGCAGAGCCATTGCCCGTAGAGCTTGCCCCACATCGCCTTCGCCCAGCCCGTGTCCGAAATGGTGAAATGCAAGCCGTCGGGATCCACGTTATGCCAATACTTGGCGGTATGGAAATGACCGAGGGCGTACTTATAGTTATGCACGGCGATCTTCGGATAACCCGACGTGCCCGACGTGAAATACATCAGCATCGTGTCGTCGCCGCAAGGAGAATCCGCTGTGCGCTTGAAATGCGTGCTGTACAAGGGATATTCCTCGTCGAAATTACGCCAGCCGTCCCGCGTGCCGTTCACGATGAGCTTATGCTTGACGGAGGGGCATTTCGGCGCGGCGAGGTCCACTTGATGCGCAGTGTCGCCATCCGCCGTACAGATGACCGCGGAGATCTCCGCCGCCTTGAAGCGGTACTCGAAATCGTGTTCGAGGAGCTGATTCGTCGCGGGGATCGCGATGGCGCCGAGCTTATTCAGCCCCAGCATGGCGAACCAGAATTGATAATGCCTCTTCAAAACGAGGAGCACCCTGTCCCCTTTCTTGATGCCGAGGGACTTGAAATAATTCGCGCAACGATTGGACGCCTTCTTCATGTCGAGGAAGGTGAAGCGTCTCTCTTCGAGATCCTTGGAGACATGGAGCATGCACATTCTCTCGGGCTCACGCTCCGCGACAACGTCCACGATGTCGAAAGCGAAATTGAATTTGTCGGCGTTCTTAAAGGTGATCGAAGTGGGCGTGCCGTGCTCATTCTCCGTAACGTCGATGAATTTCTTATACGCGCGATCCTTGTCATCCTTGCTCTTGACATTGCCGTCTTGGATGGCTTTTACGGGCGAAAGCTCGGGAATGGGCTCTCCCGTGGGATTCAACACGATGGCATAGAAGGTGCAATCCTTCCCCTCCACGGCGATCATGCCGTGCGGCGTGCCGCTGTCGTAATAAATGCTATCTCCGGCGTGGAGGATCTCTTTATGATCGCCCACCTGCACCATCAAAGCGCCTTCGATGACGACGTCGCATTCCTGCCCGGTATGCGAAGTGAGCTCGATCGCCTTATTCTGCGCTTTCTCATCATAAATGCTGCGCACGAAAAGAGGCTCCGCGATGCGGTTTTGGAAGGCATACGCGAGGTTATAATAGGTCATCCCATGCGCTTGCGCGATCTTCTGCCCGCCGCCCGCTCTCGTCACGGTGTAAGAATTCAGCATCGGAGAATACCCCTCGATGATGTCCGTTACGTTTACGCCGAAGGCATTCGCACAGCGATAGATGAAAGTAAAGTTGAGATCGCTCTCGCCCTTCTCGCACTTCTCGTATTCCGCAGGAGAGACGCCGGTCTTTTCCGCCATTTCTTCAATGGATAATCCCTCGATCTCTCTGAGCTCGCGGATACGCTCCGCCATTTCTTTGATCTTTCCGTCCAAGTCCAATCTTTCCATTATAACTCCACCTGAAATTATAGTTTATTTCTTTGAATTTTCCCGCTTATCGTCTTGGGAAGTTCGTCGCGGAAGACGACGATCCTCGGATATTTATACGGCGCGGTATTTTTCTTCACGTAATCCTGTATCTCTTTTTTGAGCTCCTCCGAGGGCTTCTTGTCCTTGGTGAGCACGATGGAGGCTTTCACCACCTGACCTCTGACCTCGTCCGGCTCCGCGGAGACGCCGCATTCCACGACGTAAGGGAGCTCCATAATGACGCTCTCGATCTCAAAAGGTCCGATACGATAGCCCGACGACTTGATGACGTCGTCCACTCTGCCCACGTACCAATAGAAGCCGTCCTCGTCGCGCCAGGCGGTGTCGCCCGTGTGATAATAGCCGTCGTGGAGGACTTCCTTGGTCTTCTCCTCATTGAGATAATATCCTCTGAAAAGACCGCGGGGCACTCTCTCCGACACTTTCACGACGATCTCGCCCGTCTCGCCGTCCGGCACGGGATTTCCGTCCGGATCGAGGATGGAGACGTCATAGCCCGGGACGGGCTTCCCCATCGAGCCCACTTTATGGGCGGCGCCGATGAGATTTCCGATCATCAGGGTGAGCTCGGTCTGTCCGAAGCCCTCGTGCGTTTGCAGACCCGTCGCCTTCTCGAACTGATAATACACTTCGGGGTTCAGGGCTTCGCCCGCCGTCGTCATATGTTTGACGGAGGAGAAATCGTATTTCGAGAGATCCTGCTTGATCATCATCCTCAGCATCGTGGGAGGCGCGCAGAAGGTGGTGATATGATATTTTGCAAACATCGGCAGGATGTCGCTCGCGTCAAAACGGTCGAAATCATAGGTAAAGACCGCGCTCTCGGCGAGCCATTGCCCATAGAGTTTGCCCCAAAGCGCCTTGCCCCAGCCCGTGTCCGAGATGGTGAAATGCAAGCCGTCGGGAGAGGCGCCGTGCCAATACTTCGCCGTGACGTAATGTCCCAAGGGGTATTTATAGCTATGCGCGGCGATCTTCGGATACCCCGTCGTGCCCGACGTGAAGAACATCAGCATAAGATCGTCGCCGCAAGGCGCGTCTTTCGCGCGAGCGTAGTGCGTGCTGAAAAGGGTGTATTCCTCGTCGAAGTCATGCCAGCCTTCACGCTTTCCGCCGACGAGCATCTTGACTTCGAGATCGGGGCAATTCTTCTCCGCAATCTCCACCTGCTCCGCCACGTTTCCGTCCGCCGTACAGACGATCGCCTTCACGCCCGCCGCATTGAAACGATACTCGAAGTCATGCGCTTGTAGCTGACAGGTGGCGGGGATGGCGATGGCGCCGAGCTTATGCAGCCCGAGGATCGCGTACCAGAACTGATAATGCCTCTTCAAGACGAGGAGCACCCTGTCTCCCCTCTTGATGCCGAGGGATTTGAAATAATTCGCGCAACGAGCGGAATTCTTCTTCATGTCGAGGAAGGTGAACCTGCGCTCGGTCTTGTCCTTCGCCACGTGAAGCATCGCGAGCTTGTCCGGCTCACGCTTTGCGAGGACGTCCACGACGTCGAAAGCGAAATTGAATTTATCATCGTCGTGGAAATCGATAGACAAAGGATAGCCTCTGTCATCCTCTTTCACCGAAATGAATTTCTCGCTGACGAGAGGAATCGACGCCGCCTTCTGCGGAATCAAAGTGTCACGAAGCACCGTCTCCTCTTCGTCCGCGCCGGGGAGCACCACGGCGATAAAGAGGCAGTCTTTTCCTCCGACGGCGATCATGCCGTGCGGCGTGGAACTATTGTAATAAATGCTATCGCCCTCTTCGAGGTATTCCACGTTCTCGCCGATCTGCACTTTGAGCTTGCCGCTCATCACGAAATCGAATTCCTGCCCCGAATGCTTGGAAAGATGGATGGGCTGATCCTGCAAGGCGGGATCATACTCATAGCGCACGTAATAAGGCTCCGCGATCTTCTTGCGGAAGAGCGGCGCGAGATTCTGGATCTCGATGCCGGGCTCCTTCGCCGTCTCCATGCCCTGCCCTTTCCTCGTCACGGTATAAGACGAAAGATGAGCGCTCCTGCCCTCCATAAGATCGGTGATGGAGATATTAAAGGCAAGCGCGCATTTATGCAGGAAGGTAAAAGGAAAGTCCAGCTGACCCTGCTCGTACATCGAGTACTCCGCAATGGTCACCTCGGTCTTCTCCGCCATTTCCTCCTCGGAATAGCCGAATATTTCCCTGAGTTCTTTGATGCGCTCCGCGATCTCGCCGAGCCTCGCATTACCGGATGTCGTCATTTTCATACACTCCTTCGTTTTTTGCGCATCCGCCTTTCGGCGCGTTTTATCAAGCGACGTCATGCGCTGTGGCACCGCCGGTCCATAGGTGGGATCGGACCTTTCGTTTCTCGGCGGGAACAAAATAAAAACCCGCCTCAAAACATAATTGCTTTGAGACGGGTAATGTGCCCGCGGTACCACTCAAATTGCGAAAAACTTCGCCACTCATTCTCGGGATCCATCAATCCCTTAGCCTTAACGCAGCGTCACGGAGAGCGCCTACTTTCCCTTTTTGCTGCCGCTGACGTTACGACAAGGATTTCGGGCTTCGGCTCGGAAGTGATGGTCTCAAACGCTTCTGTCGATTCGCACCAACCATCGACTCTCTGAAAGATACTACGTGAGAGACTGTCTTCGTCACAGCCTTTGAAAAGATATTCGGTTGTATCCCTATCGTAGCACTCTTATTTTGCTTTGTCAAACTTTTTTCGATATTTTTTTTGCAAGAAACAAGGCGCGCGCTTTTTCCGCGTTTTCAGGAAAAAATTTCCGAAAGAACAAGCCCGAAAAGCGGGTATCGGAGCGCCTAGCGGCACCTACTACTAAAAAGGACATCCTCACGATTTGACATCGCGGGAACAAAGTAGTAAGATAAGGAGTATGAAAGTAGTCATCGTTGGCATAGGAATGACCGGAAGCGCGCTTGCGCTCCGTTTATTGAATGAGAAACACGACGTAACCGTCGTGGACGAAGATTTCGACACCGTGGACGCTCTCGTCACCCGCAGTGACGTTAAGGGCGTGGTGGGCAGCTGTCTCGACAGGAATATCCTCGCGGACGCCGAGGTGGGAAAAGCGGACTGCTTCTTTGCCTGCACCCTCCGCGACGAGCTGAATATCCTCTCTTCCGTCCTTGCGAAGAAAATGGGCGCGAAGCACACCGTCGCGAGAGTGCGCGATCCGAAATATTTCAATTCCCTCGCGGGATTAAAAGACGAGCTCGGCGTGGACATGATGTTCAACCCCGAGTACCGCACGGCGATGGAGATCGCCCAGATCCTGAAATTCCCTTCCGCCATTTCCGCGGATTCTTTCGCCTCCGGCAAAATGACCCTCACCGAGCTTCGCATCAATGAAAACAGTCCCATCGCAGGACTTCCCGTGGCGGAAGCCGCCCGCAAAACGGACGGAAACTTGCTTTTCGCCGTCGTGATCCGCGGGGACAAATCTTACATCCCGAAAGGCGATTTTGTCCTGCAAGCGGGAGATCTCATCTACGTTGCCTCCACGGAGGAATCCCTCTTAGAGTCTTCCAAAAAGATCAAGCTTTTCAAACAACGCGCCAAGGACGTCATCATCGTTGGCGGCGGACGCATCACCTATTATCTTGCGAAAGAGCTCCTCGATAAAGGCGTGAAAGTCAAGATCATCGAGATCGACGAGGATCGTTGCCGCGAGCTGGACGAAGAGCTCACGCGCGCCACTGTGATCTGCGCCGACGGCACGGACACTTCGGTGCTCGACGAAGAAGGCATTCGTGAAGCGGACGCTTTCATCGCCCTCACCACCGTGGACGAAGAGAATGCCGTCGTGGCGCTTTACGCCTCTTCTTTCGGCGATAAGAAAGTCATCGCAAAGATCCTTTCCCGCCCCCTCGGCAAGATGGTGAATAAGCTCGGGCTGGACACCGTCATCTCCCCCCACGAGGTCATTTCCGACCTTCTCGTGCGTTTCGTCAGGGCGCACCAAGTGGAAGACGGCGAAGGCATCAACGCGCTTTATCGCATCCACGACAAGGCGGAAGCCATCGAATTCACCGTGGATGGGGATTTCAAGGGACTCGGCATCCCCTTGAAAGAGCTGAAACTCAAAAATAACGTCCTCCTCTGCGGGCTCGTCCGCGACGGAGAATTCATCCTGCCTTCGGGCGACACCACCCTCTGCGAACACGATAAAGTGCTCGTGGTAACGGGCGTGAAACAAGTCGCCGAACTCAATCAGATCCTGAAATAATTATGAATTGGAAAACGGTAGCGAAAGTTCTCGGGAAAACCCTCATCGCGGAAGCGGCGGTGCTCGTCCTTCCCATCATCGTGGCGGCGATCTACGGCGAAGCCACGTATTGGGGCTTTTTGATCCCCATCTTCGCCCTTCTCCTCCTTTCCGTCCCCACTTTTTTCATTCGCTCCCGCGAAAATGAAGATAAGAATATTTATGCGAAGGAAGGCTTTGCCATCGTGGCTTTCGCTTGGCTCCTGATGTCTCTCATCGGCGCCCTCCCCTTCGTCATCACGAAAGCCATCCATCATTACCTCGACGCGCTTTTCGAAACGATATCCGGTTTCACAACGACGGGAGCTTCCGTCCTTTCGGACGTGGAGAGCCTGCCGAGAAGCATCCTCTTCTGGCGCAGCTTCACGAACTGGATCGGCGGCATGGGCGTGCTCGTCTTCGTGCTCGCCGTCCTGCCCAAGAATAATGCGGGCATCATGCATGCTTTCCGCGCGGAAGCCACGGGGCCGAACGTGGGAAAGCTTACGTCCAAAATGGGGCATACGGCGCGCATCCTTTACGGCATCTATATCGCGCTGACCCTCCTCGAGATGGTCTTTCTCCTTGCGGGCAAGATGCCCGTTTTCGACAGCATCACGACGGCGCTTGCGAATGCGGGCACGGGCGGTTTCAGCGTGAAGAATAACAGCATCGGCGCTTACGGAAGCCTCTATATCGAGATCGTCATCACGGTATTTATGTTCCTCTTCTCCGTGAATTTCAATCTCTACTTCCTCCTCCTGACGGGACATGTCGTCAAGGCGCTCAAGAATGAGGAAGCGCGCGTCTTTTTCATTACGGTCGTCGCCGCCATCTTCATCGTCGCCTTCAATGTCTATCTTTCCGCCGTCACCGCCATCGATAATTTCGGCACGGCGCTGCGCTATTCTTCCTTCCAAGTCCTGTCGCTGAGCTCCACGACGGGCTTCTCCTCCATCGATTATAATGCCTGGCCCACCCTCTCCAAGGTGATCCTCCTTCTTCTTATGGTCTTCGGCGGCATGGCGGGAAGCACGGCGGGCGGCATCAAGATGTCCAGAATGATCATCCTCTCGAAGTCCACCGCCGCGGATATCCGCAAGATGGTCCACCCCCGAGAGATCGTCACCGTGAAGATGGAAGGCGAGCCCGTCAGTCCGCAAACCATCGGAAACGTCCGCATTTATTTTGTCACTTGGGTGGCGATCCTCATTTTCTGCGGCATCCTCATCTCCATCGAGGATTTCGGAGATTTCATGACGAATTTCTCCGCCTCCCTCTCCTGCATCAGCAATATCGGTCCGGGCTTCAACCTCGTCGGTCCCGCCGCGAATTTCAGCGGGTACTCTTATTTCTCCAAGGTGGTTTTGTCCCTTGAAATGCTCTTCGGAAGGTTGGAGATATTCCCCCTCATCGTTCTTTTCTCCCCCGCCACTTATAGAAAGTGACGGCGTATAGCGGCGCATTCGCTTTGTTTCTGACTTCAAAATCGCGCAGTTACGTACGACAAGTACGCGCCTGCGCGATTTTTCGTCGAGTCTCGACCACTCTACGCCGCCACTTTATATGATGAAAAGCCTTGCATCCACACCCTTCTGCGAATTATTTGATAGTTGATATTTGAGCGCAAAACAATTCACGTCCTTCGGACATATCGTATCCGGAGGATATATCGCGGAGCAAAGCGCCATATCGCATTTGCGCCAGCGAATATATCCGCGCCGAAGACATTCTTATGCGGCGATAGCCGTCTTACACTCAGGCGACGGTGGTGATCGTCATTCCCGCCTGCCCTATCGTTCCTTCGGCAAACTGCACTTTGCAGCCCGATTCATTCACAAGGCGTACGGTCGTCGGAACGGAACCGATGATCACGAGACTGCTCCCGCTGATCTGCTCAGTGCCTCCGCCCGCATAGGCGCTGGATACGGTGACACCGTTCACCGTAATGGAAAAGGCGACGCCTTCATCCTCGCCTGCCGTCGCAACGCTGTCATCGCCTTCGGAAAGCGCGACCCACCAATTGATAAGATACGTGCCCGCGCGACCGATCGTTATATTCCCGCTGTCGGGCACATACGTCACGCCTTGCAAATTATTCGACACAATGGTCGTAAAAGGAACGACGCCTTCATTTTGCAGAGCGTCGCCCGCGCTATTCGTAAGAAGCAGCTCCATGCCTCTGAGGCGCGGTTGCGGCGTGGGCGTAGGCGGCTGAGGCGGAAAAACGGGAATCGGGAGAGGCATTACGTTTTGCCCTCCGCAACGGTTGCAGCGATTACTGCATGAGAAGAGATTATTACAACATCCAAACATGATTTCCTCCTTTTGCACAAGGGACTTCTTCCCTTGCGACATACGGAGACCGTATGTAATCTCACTTCCCTTTTCAATATATTTTCCGACCTTTGAAAATGTGTCTCGCAAGAAGGGAGCGAAACGTGCTATACTATAATCATCAAGCGGAGGCGAAAAGATGAAAGTAAGATTGAATGAGAATAAAGAAGTGGTGGATATCGTGAAAGAAGGGCTGAAACAATCGGGCGGATACTGCCCCTGCCGCCGCGAACGCACGGAAGAGACGAAATGTATGTGCAAAGAATTTCGCGAGCAGATCGCCGACCCGAATTACGAGGGCTATTGCCATTGTATGCTCTATTATAAGGAAAAATAGTAAGGCGCTTTCGCCGTGCGAGAGATCATGCCTTCCCCGCCATCGCGAGGAGGAGATGCCCATTCTCTTTCAGCCATTTATGGCGGGCGCGGTAATCGGGACAGACCCGCAGGACTTCGGCGTAAAAGCGAGCCGAATGATCCATATATTTTCTGTGACAGAGCTCGTGCACCACGATGGCGTCGAGCACCGAGGACGGCGCGAGCAGCAGGAGACCATTGAAGCTGAGGTCTCCTTTTTTATTGCAGCTCCCCCAGCGTGATTTTTGGAAGCGAATGGAGATCTTGCCGTACGTGACGCCGACGATGGGCGCGAAATGCTCGGCACGCGAGGAGATGACCTCTTTCGCCCGTGCGGCAAGGGCGCGAAGCTCCTCCGCCGTGAGCCGCCGCGCAGCCTCCGCCTCTTCCCTGCGGATCTCCGATTTCGCAAGGTGCTTTCCTATCCAATTTTGATGCTTCGAGAGGAAACTCTCGATCTCGCCGAGCGGCATATGAAGAGGGGCGCGGACGACCAGCCTGCCCTCTTTGATCTGAGCGCTGAGCGTCTTGCGACGACTGCGAATGAGGGTGTACGATGCCTTGCTTTCCATACCCCCTGCCCTACGCCACGCTTTCTTTCAACGTGCGAATGGAGGAGATGAGGAGGACACGAATCTTCGTGCATATCTTGTCGATTTTTTTAAAATCTGTAGCCTCAATTAAATCGGCATTCTTCAGAATCTTCAACCAACGATCGGTTTCAAAAGCCTCTTTCAAAGCGATCTCAAACTTGGAAATCATATCGGCTCGACTTTGCGGATGTCCGCCTTCGGCGATATTTGCAGCCACACTTGTCGCGCTTCTTTTGATCTGATCGGCAAAATTATGCTCTTTTTTTGAGCTCAAGTCTTTTGCTAAATTCACACAAAGGTTGGCAAGTTCTAAGGATAATGTCGACAATTTATCTTCTTTTTTCATGGCTATATCGTATCACAGTTTCTTGTTTTTATCAATATCAAATAATTAATAATCTTAATGAACATGTCTTGCGCAAGCAAGATACATAATGTCACCATCGGTGATGCATAATGTCGGCTTTTGCCGATACATCATGTTTTGCGAACATGAATTTTTATCTTAGTCGTACCACCGCAGAGCGGTGGCATGATGTACACCCCTGTGGGGTGCATGATGTATATTTTGCTCTCTCGTTCGCAAAATACATGGGTTTTTTATTATCCTTGTGAATAATGTCTTGCGCAAGCAAGATACATAATGTCACCATCGGTGATGCATAATGTCGGC
>CAMOUZ010000023.1 GCA_946626795.1 uncultured Clostridia bacterium | reverse complement strand
AAGTCCTTTCGTCGTCCCGTCCGAATAATGCTCTATTCCCGCTTTCGCCGCGAGAAACGCCACGGAACGCTCCGCAAGGGCGTCCGGAAATGCGTGCGCATGGAAATCGATGACCATATTACAGCTTGGCGATATCCTCGTTCGAGAGAAGCTCAGCTCCCGCCGATAAGAGAATGGACGCCGCCTTTTCGAGGTCGGACGCCTTGATGACGAGAGACGCCTTTCCGCCGTTCTCGATCGTGAGTCCGTACATATATTCGAGGTTTATATTTTCCTTGGCGAGGATGCCGAGGAAATCTTGGAGGCTCCCGACCTTATTGTCGAGGCGCACGACAAGCACCCCCGTAAGCATCGAGGAGAATCCATTCGCTTTCAACGCCGCATCCGCCGCCGCGGGATTACTGACGATGAGGCGCAAAAGTCCGTATTCGCTCGTATCCGCCAAGCTGAGCGAAAGGATATTGACGCCCGCGCTCTTAATGACGGCGAGGACTTCGTCTAGCCTTCCTTCCCTATTCTCGATAAAGACCGATAGTTGTTTCGCTTGCATAATTACTCCTCCTTTTATACCAATTTACGATTGTCTCTGACGCGCACGGCTTTGCCCATGCTGCGCTCGATGGTCCTCGGTTCCACAAGTTTGATCTTCGCATTCAAGCCGATCATCTGTTGCACCGCTTTCGCGATCTTCTTGGAGAGCGCCTCCAAGCCCTTGATCTCATCGCTGAAAAATTTCTCATCCACTTCCACCATGATCTCCATCGTGTCGAGATTATTCACGCGATCCACAACGATGAGATAATGCGGGGAAACGCCGTCCACCTGCAAGAGCGCTTCTTCCACCTGCGAGGGGAAGACATTCACGCCGCGGATGATGAGCATATCGTCCGAACGCCCCTTGAAACGACTGATACGGCAGGTCGTACGCCCGCATTCGCATTTATCATAGGTGATGGAAGTGAGGTCACGCGTGCGGTAACGAATGAGTGGGAGACCTTCCTTGGTGATCGTGGTGAAGACGAGCTCGCCCGTCTCCCCTTCCGGGAGGGGCTCCAACGTGGTGGGAGAGATGATCTCGGGAATAAAATGATCCTCGCAGACATGCAATCCTTTATGATACGAGCAGTCGCAAGCAACGCCCGGTCCCATGACCTCGGACAAGCCGTAGATGTCGTGCGCGTCGATGCCGAGGGTCGCCTCGATCTGATGGCGCATCTCCTCCGTCCAAGGCTCCGCGCCGCAGACGGCGGCTCTCAGCTTGATCTTATCGAGATCTCCGCCTTCTTTCAAGACCTCCGCGATATGCAAAAGGTAAGAGGGGGTACAGGCGATCGCCGTCGCGCCGAAATCTTTCATAAGGGTGATGAGCTTCTGCGTATTGCCCGTGCCCATCGGAACGGTGGTGGCGCCCATGTATTCCGCGCCGTAATGTGCGCCGAGTCCGCCCGTAAAGAGTCCGTACCCGTACGCCACTTGCACGATATCTTTCTTCGTGATGCCCGCCATCGTCATACAGCGCGCGACGCATTCGCTCCACATCTTGATATCGTTCTCGGTGTATCCGACGACCGTGGGTTTGCCCGTCGTGCCCGACGAAGCATGCACTCTGACGATCTCTTCCTGAGGAACGGCGAAAAGTCCGAAGGGATAGTTATCCCTTAGATCCGCCTTGGTCGTAAAGGGAAGCTTCGGAAGATCCTCCACCCCCTTGATGTCCTCGGGTTTCAGCCCGATGGCGTCCATCTTCGCACGATACGCGGGCACGTTCTCATAGACGCGCTTCACCATGGCGACGAGCCTCTCGCTCTGTAATGCGGTGAGCTCTTCACGGCTTATCGTCTCCATTTTCTCATTCCAGATCATAGCGTTCTCCTTTTGTTATTGATTTTCCAAGCCGGTCAAAAATGCTTTTTTATTGATTTCCACAGTTTTCGGCGGGACGGTATTCTCGATGACTTTCAGCCAAACTTCCTTTTCCACGCCCATAAAACGCGCCGCCACGCCGAGCACGACGGTATTGAAAACACGCTGATTCCCCACCTGCTCCGCGATCTTATTTGCGTCCACTTTCACGATTTTATATTTCCCTTCGAGGCTGTCCAAGACGTCTAAGGGATACTGCGTGGCGCCCGAGATAACGGTGATGGGCTGGATCACGACGTCATTCACGATCATCACGCCGCCCTTCTTCAAGAAATGATGATAACGCGCCGCTTCGAGACGCTCGAAAGCGATGAGGATATCCGCCTGTCCTTCTTCCACAATGGGTTCTCTGACCTCGTCGCCGTAGCGCACGAAGGTCACGACGCTTCCGCCGCGCTGCGCCATGCCGTGGACTTCGGAAAGCTTCACGTCATAGCCTTTTTCGATGGCGATACCGCCGAGGATACGGCTTGTAAGGAGGGTGCCCTGCCCGCCCACGCCGACGATCATAATATTCACGCTCATTTCACTACCTCCCTGACTTCCATCGCGTCGAAGCGACAGTTCGAAGCGCAGAGACCGCACCCGTTACACATCTCGGGATTGATCTTCGCCTTCTTATTCTCGTCCTTGGAAAGGGCGGGACAGCCGCAAGTGATGCAGGCGCCGCAGCCGATGCATTTCTCGCTGTTCACATAGATCTTGGTCTTAAAGACATTTCCTTTCAAGAGCACGCAGGGAGACTTGCAAATGATGACGGAGAGCTCTTCCCTCGCCGTCTCCTCTTTGAGCGCGTCCGTCAATGCCGCGCGGTCGAAAGCGCTCACCACTCTGACATTCTTCACGCCGATAGCGTGACATAAGGTGACGAGATCGATGGCGGGCGCGGGCTCGCCTTTAAGGTTCTTCCCCGTGGCGGCGTGCTGCTGATGGCCCGTCATACCCGTCGTGGAGTTATCGAGGATCACGACGGTGCCCGAGCTCATATTATACGCCGAGTTGATAAGGCTGTTCACACCGGTATGCAGGAAAGTGCTGTCGCCGATGACGCAGACCCAATTCTTGATATAATCCTTTCCTTTCGCTTTCTCCACGCCGTGCAAGGTGGAGATGCTGCTGCCCATACAAATGGTGGTCTCGATGACCGAGATGGGCGCCACCGCGCCGAGGGTATAGCACCCGATGTCGCCGATGACGTGAAGTTTCAGCTTCTTCATCACGGAGAAGACGCTCCTATGCGGACAGCCCGGGCAGAGCACGGGGGGACGCGCGGGAAGCCCCGCCATGGGCGCCTCCGCAGGCTCCTCGCCGAGGACCGCCTTCCTGAGAAGATTCGCACTGTATTCGCCTTGACGGGTAAATATCTCTTTGCCGATGACTTTGATGCCCATCGCTCTGACGTGCTCCTCGATCGCGGGTTCGAGCTCCTCGAAGACATAGATGGTCTCCACGTTCGCCGCAAATTCGCGAATGATCGCGTCGGGAAGCGGATTTACGAGACCGAGCTTCAAGACCGAAGCATTCGGCATCGCCTCTTTGACATATTGATACGCGATACCGCTCGTGATGAAACCGATCTTTTTATCCGCGTATTCGATGCGATTTATGGGATCCGTCGAGAGATCTGCCGCCATTCTGTTCAGACGATCCTCCACGTAAAGGTGTCTCTTCTTCGCCATACCCGGCATCATCACGTATTTGTCGATGCGCTTCTCATAGGGCTTGTCTTCCACGTCCTTTCTCTCTTCGAGCTCCACGATGCCCTGCGAATGGGAGAGCCTCGTCGTCGTGCGAAGGATGATGGGAGTGTCGTATTTCTCGCTGAGCTCGAAGGCGCGCTTCATAAAGTCCTTCGCCTCTTGGCTGTCCGAAGGCTCGATGACCGGGATCATCGCCGCGCGACCGATCAAACGGGTGTCCTGCTCATTTTGCGAGCTGTAAAGACCCGGGTCGTCCGCTACGACGGCGACAAGGCCGCCGCCCACGCCCGTATAAGAGCAGGTAAATAATGGATCCGCCGCCACGTTCAGTCCGACGTGCTTCATGCAGCACATGCTGCGCGCGCCGCTGATGGAAGCGCCGATCGCCACTTCCGCCGCCACTTTCTCATTCGGCGCCCATTCCGCATAGACCTCATCGTATTTCGCGATGGTCTCGCTGATTTCCGTGCTCGGCGTGCCGGGGTACGCTGCGGAGACTTTCACCCCCGCTTCATACGCGCCGCGGGCAATGGCTTCATTGCCTAACATCAATTTTTTCATACTCCCTCCTTATCGCGCAGATCTTTCACGCGCTTTGCCTTGCCCTCGAAACGTTGGAGGGTATTGGGCGAGACAAGCGAGATTTTCGCATCCAAGCCAAGCACCACGCGCAGTTTCGAGCGGATCGCATTTTCGATCGCTTTGAGTTCTTTATAATCGTCCGTAGCTTTGAGAAGCTCCACGCGGATTTCAAGCTTATCGGCATGCCCTTCGCGGGTCACGATGATCTCGTAATGGGGACCGATGCCCTCCGTATGCAGGAGGACTTCCTCAATCTGACTCGGGAAGACATTCACGCCGCGGATTTTGAGCATATCGTCCGTTCTGCCGTCCAAGTTCTCCATACGGCAAGTCGTTCTGCCGCATTTGCAGGGCTCGTACATAAGACGGGTGACGTCCTTCGTGCGATAACGAATGAGCGGAAGCGCCTCTTTCTTGATACAAGTGACCACGAGCTCGCCTTTCTCCCCGATGGGCAAGACTTCGCCCGTTTCGCTGTTGATGATCTCGGGGATGAAATAATCCTCATTGATATGCATGCCGTTGAGGTATTCGCATTCGCCCGACACACCGGGACCCATCAGCTCGCTCATGCCGTAATTGCTCGTCACGAGACAGTTCTCGCCCCACACTTTATGCATCTCTTTCCGCATCGCATCGGTGAGAAGCTCGCTACCGACGAGCGCGATACGCACTTTGAGATCTTTCTTGATATCGACGCCCATCTGCGTCGCCACTTCCGCAAGACGAAGAGCGTAAGAAGGCGTCGCCACGAGAAGCGTCGTCTCGAAATCCTTCATAAACATGATCTGCTTCTCGCTGTTTCCCGTGGAAGAAGGCACGATGGTCGCGCCGATATTTTCAAGTCCGTAATGCAGACCGAGCGCACCCGTGAACATGCCGTATCCGAAACAGATTTGCGCCATGTCGTCCGCCGTCGCGCCGCCCATCGCCGCGATACGGGAGACGCATTCCGTCCACATATCGAGGTCGTTTTTCGTGTAGCCTACGACGGTGGGTTTGCCCGTTGTACCCGAGGAGGCGTGCACGCGCACGAGCTCATTTCTCGGAACGGCGAAAAGCCCGAAAGGATAATTGTCGCGGAGATCCGCTTTCGTGGTGAAAGGCAGCTTCGCGAGGTCTTTCAATGTCTTTATGTCGTCGGGTTTCACGCCGGCTTCGTCCATCTTCTTGCGATAAGGAAGCACTTTTTCATACACGCGATGCACCGTCTCTTGCAAACGTTCGAGCTGAATAGCTTCTATCTCGCTTCTGGGTAAAGTTTCGTTTTTAGACCAAATCATGTTGTTCTCCTTTGGTAATGTATTCGATCTGCAATCGGGATCAAAGGATCTCGTTTTCGATAGGTTTCTCGAAGGCTTCTTTGATGCGCTCTTCGGGGAGTTGCTTCGTAAAGAGGCTGACCACAAACGTGGAGAGCATGGAATAAATCATACAAATGACGCCGATCATCGGGGAGGAATTCACGCCCTGTTTCAGCGCCGCGCCGAAGGTCGCCGCGCCCCATCCCGCCTTGTCATAACCGATGACGATGATGAGGATGAAAGTCAGCGCCAAACTGCCGATGATGGAGGTCCAAGCCGCGGCACGCGTGGTCTTCTTCCAGACGACGCCGAGCACGTACGGTCCGATAAAACAGCCCGCGAGGGTGCCCCAGCTGAGCCCCATCATATAGGCAATGGCGGTGATGCCGTATTTATTATTCAGATACGCGATCACGGTGGAGAGCGCCACGAAGACCAAAGCGAGGACGCGCATCAAAGTCGTGACGTTCTTATCCGAAGCGTCCTTTCTGATCCTGCCCTTATAGATATCAATGGTCACGACGGAAGAGGACGCGAGAGACACCGACGCCAAAGTGGACATCGAAGCCGCAAGCACGAGGACGGCGATGAGACCGAGCAGTCCGTTCGGAAGGACGTCCTTGATCATATGCGGGATGACGTTATCGGTGTTGCCGCCGACTTCTGCGGGAGAGCCGTAGAACAGCGTGGCGAGTCCGCCGATGAAATACGCGCCGAAGCCGATCACCAGCGCAAAGACAGAGCTCACGATGGTGCCCTGCTTGATGGCTTTCTTATCGCGCACGGTGTAATACTTATGAATAGTTTGCGGGAGCGCCCACACGCCGAATGACGTCAAGAGGATGAGGAAGACGAGGGACATATTCCTGCCGTAGAGGAAATTCCCCGACGAGGCGCCGCCCATAAAGAGCCCCATCTCGTTATCCGCAAGCGTTTTCAATCCTTCTCCCCAATTCACCTGCGGCGCGGCGAGGAAGAAGAAGAGCATAATGATGACGCCCACAAACATGATGATGCCTTGGATGAAGTCCGTGAGCGACGTGGCGATATAACCGCCGAGGAAGAGATAAAATGCGGTGACGCCTGCGAGGACGAGCATCACGATCCATCCGGGGATATCGAAGACAATGCTGAATAAATTTCCGAGACCGTTATACACCGACGCAGCGTACGGAATGAGGAAGATGAAGATCACGATGGCGGAGACAAGCTTCATCTTGTCGTCACCGTAACGCTTATAGAAGAAGTCAGGCATCGTTTTGGCATCTAAGCGCACCGTCATATTCTTGGTGCGACGAGCGAGCACCATCCAAGCGAGCAAAGCGCCGACGACGGCATTCCCGATGCCGATCCAAACGGCAGCCACGCCGAAGGAGAAGCCGAACTTGCCCGCATATCCGATGAAGATGACGGCGGAGAAATAAGTGGTGCCATAAGCAAAAGCGCTCATCCATCCGTTCAGTCCCTTGTCGCCCGCGAGAAGATAATCCTTCACCGTCTTGGCTTTATTGCGCGTATAGAACGCGATCGCGATCATTCCGATGAGATATAAAGCGATGACTGCTATGTCGATTCCTATCATATTAAACTTCCTCTTTGAGAAAAAATACTTTTTCATTATACCTCGCGCACGTGTATTTGTAAAATATTTAAGAAAGATTGCTTATTAAGTTTTTCATAGGGTTCTCGGGGAGACTTGCACTCTCTCTCTGAAATATTTGCAATATCTCGCGCTTCGTTATATAATACCTCTATGTTGAAGATCAGAGTGGTCGCCGTAGGCGGCATCAAAGAGGAATTTTATCGAGACGCCGTGGCGGAATACGTAAAGCGGCTCGGGAAATGGTGTAAAGTGGAGGGCGAAGAGGCGGCGGAAGCCGCTCATCTCACGGACATGGAGGCGAAACGCGCCGTCGAAGGAGAAGCCATCTTGAAGAAGATCAAGGGATACACCTTCCTTTTGGATATCCGCGGGAAGAAAGTGTCCAGCGAGTCCTTCGCGGAAAAGATAGACGCCGCCGTGCTCTCGGGCAAGAGCGAGCTCACCTTCGTGATCGGCGGAAGCAACGGGGTCTCAGACGCCGTCCGCAATGCGGCGGACGAAAGGATCTCCTTTGGAGACGTCACATTCCCCCACCAGCTCTTCCGCGTGGTGCTCCTCGAACAGATCTACCGCGCGGAGTGTATATTGCACGGCACACCCTATCATAAGTGACGGTGTATAAGGGAGCATCTGCGGCGTTTCTGCCTTCGTCGTCGAATAGTTACGTACAAGAAGTACGCGCCTATCCGTCTCCTCGGCGAGCCTTGCATCTGCCGCCCTTCTCCACCGTCACTTGGGGGGAAGAGTGGGAAGTAAAAACTAAAAATAAATTGCCAAGTCAAACATCCTTATGAATGATTTCGCAACAAAGTAACAACTCAACAATACTGCGACCGCAGTTAAAAAATCTGCGAGCTCGGAGAAACGTGCAGTGACGAGGCTCGGCAAGGCGGCGAAGGGCGCGTACTCCCTGTACGTAACTGCACGCCGCCGCAGACAGAAACAAAGTCAATGCACGCTTATACGAGCTCGCAAGGAGTATTATGACAGAGAGAGAACTAGCCAAATTAGCCGAATATCAGGACGAAGACGCCATCCATTACGAGGACTATGACCTCGCAGACCTCTTACGCGATTACGGCGGAGAGGACGCAAAGCGTT
This sequence comes from uncultured Clostridia bacterium, assembly GCA_946626795.1. GTDB lineage: Bacteria > Bacillota > Clostridia > Christensenellales > CAG-1252 > CAG-1252. Next base: position 5,435 of record CAMOUZ010000023.1, on the reverse strand, counting down.
TCAAAGAAAAATACGGCGAATATTACGACGATATCAAATTTAAGGAAAAGGATTGGTGGTGATATGGCACGCAGAATAAGCGGCGCAAACATCCTCATCACGGCGCTCTGCCTCATCGCGATCGCGGTCTTTGCCTTCGTGCTCGCGATCCTTTTCAGCTCTATCACGATCACGGAGGACGAGACCTCTTTCACCCTGCACTGCCTCTATCACACGGAGGTCATCGCCTATGAAGACGTTGAAGAGATCGAACTTTCTTATTCCTATGAGTCCAAAAGAATCTTCTCCCTCGGGGGGATCAGCAAGGCATTCGGCACCTACCAAAACGAGGACTTCGGCGAGCATTATCGCCTCACCTACGAGGAGAATAAGCATAACTATGTCATCGTCCGGAAAAAGGACGGTACCACCACCGTCTTCAACCTGAAAACCGAGCCGAAAACTGCGGAGCTGTACGCAGAGCTTCGCACGCACATCCCCCCGCCCGAGGCGGAATGAGGCGCTGATTTTTCCTCGATTTCTTAAACTCTTATTCTAATCCTTGATCTTTTTATCCCAAACCGCTTTCAAATGCTCCAAAAAGTCTTCGGGAAGGAACATCCAGGTCGGTTTCCCGAACGCAGTAGGCGTCCCCAGATCCTCCGCACTTTCATTCCCGTTCCATCGAAAAGCAAGTTTTCGTTCCCCTTTCCAAGTAAAGCTCGCAATTGAGTAGCTATTTGTTTCACTTACAAAAAGTATTTCTAATTCTTTTATTCCATCATATAAAACGTCATGAGGATTAATCATTTTATTCCACCCTTAATTGCTTTATTGTAATTATAATGCTATAAATAACTATTTATAGACCACAGGAAACTGAGAGTTAATATCTCCTAAATGAATACCTTGGCCCCCCACAGAAGTGCGACTGCATTTAAATATTTCACCAGTCGAATAAAATGAGAATTTAATCTCATTTTCATTTAAAAACTCATATGAGCCAATATAATTTGTTATCGTGCCATAACTTAAATTTTTAATTCTAAGTGAAAATGATTGATCTGAGTTTAATGTCAAATCAATAACGTAAAGAATATTTGATCCATGATATTGCTCATCAGCATAGCTTGACGTTGTAACAGAAGTCGAGGAAGTATTAGTTGACTTATCCGACCCTCCAAGATTTCCGTTAATGAACAACCAAATCAGTATTCCGGCGAGAACAATAGCGGCTATTATTGCAAATACAACAATCGATGTTCTTATTTCTTTCTTTTGGACTCCACTATGATCATTCATACGCATCACTCCTTACAATCGTAAAACAATGTTTCGTTGTTTATACAAAAATTATATTCAATGTTTCATTGTTTGTCAAGAAAGATTTTGTTTATTATGCAATGATATGAGCGGAGGATAAATGAAATGTTAAATTTGAAAGAGATCCGAGAGGAAAAGGGGTTGCAACAAAAAGACATTGCAAAAAAACTGAACAGAACACCTGCCTGCATCTCCTCTTGGGAAACAGGAAAAACCGAGCCGAGCCTCGATGATCTTGTTAAACTTGCCGACTATCTTGAAGTATCCTTGGATTATTTGATTGGTAGAACGAACGAGTACGGCATGATAGAGGAGATACGAGATATTTCTCCTTTGCATAAAAAGATGCTGGAACTTTTTGATCGCATTTCCCCGGAAGATCGTCTTCAAGTCCTCGGTTTCATACAAGCGTTTTTGCATTGATATCCTTTATACTCTTTTCACTTTCTTATAAAAGCAATGCCCTCCCCTTTCAACACAAAAAGAAAAATCCCCCACTCGATCGATCATATCGAACCCTCGGAAAATCTTTGCATTTTTTCAGATAATCTTATTGACAGCATTGAGAATACCCGATATAATAATACACAGTCGCGTTACTATGGCGTAGTCTGAGGAGCACGTCCTTGGTAAAGCGAATTATCGAGATTTCGTGTGTTTGCTACGGAGCGCGAAAAAGTGAATATGCTGCTATGGCTCAGTCGGTAGAGCACGTCCTTGGTAAAGCGAATTATCGAGATTTCGTGTGTTTGCTACGGAGCGCGAAAAAGTGAATATGCTGCTATGGCTCAGTCGGTAGAGCACGTCCTTGGTAAGGACGAGGTCACCAGTTCAAGTCTGGTTAGCAGCTCCAAAGAAAAACTGCCTATATTTCGGCAGTTTTTTCTTATTTCAGAGCGTTTGAAAAATGTGAATAATAGTTCTGTTTGCTACGCGTTTGCTACGGAAAGGGCGATTTTCGCCTCTTTTTTTATGTCTTTTTATCAAAAACAGGGACGGAAAGAGTACGTCCGTTTCTTACTGAAACTGACTGTAAAAAACTGCCATTTTTGGAGGCGGTAGCAAACGCGTAGCAAACACGTAGCAAACAAAAAACAATCTTCTTGAAGTGCCAAAACGGTTCAAATGAGTAAAAGAAAAGGCGCGGTTTTCACCGCGCCAGTCTTTTCAATTGCCCGTTCCTACGCTTTGTAATAGCCTTACGAGATCTCCGACGGATGTGATATGGTTCTCCGTCAGGAACTTCGCTATATCGGCGGATTCCGCGGTCGCCGGATCGACGGCAACCTCTTCCGCTTTCGGGGCTTCCGCAAACTTTACCGATTCCCCGTAACGGTCGTCGAAGATCGAGACCGCCTTCTCTAAATACTTGGTCGTCGTCGCGGTGTTGTAGATCATCGTCGTGGATACTCGCGCGTGTCCCATCAGCGTTTGCACGACCTTGGGGTTTTCGTTCGCCTCAAACAACGTATGGGAGAACGTATGCCGCAAGCGATAGAAGGTGATCCCCGAATCGCCCATTCCGTTGCTCTTCATAAAGCGCTCGAACATCGTCTTCGTGCCGCTGTAAGAGCGCAGTTCGCCCTTGTTCGTGCCGAAGATATAATCCTCGGGCGAAGCCAATGACGTCCCGAAAACTTTCTCTTGCAGCGTTCTGACGGTCTTCCATTCCGTCAATGCGTTCAGTAATAGATCGGACAAGGGGATCGTTCTGACGCTCCCCGCGGTCTTGGTCTTGCCGATAACGTTCTGCCGTCCGAGCACTTTGCCGTTCGCGTCAAACTTCATCTCCACCGTCTGCGCGCGCCTGACCGACAACACCTTTTTCTTGTCGTCAAAGTCCTTCCATTTCAGTCCGAGGATCTCGCCCGGGCGAAGTCCCGCGCAGATACCGACCAAGCAAAACGGCTTAAAAAATCGGTTCTTGTTGAGGACTTCAAGGAACTGTTCCCTGATCTCCTCGGGGATCGCCTTGTACTCAGGTTCGTCGGCGCCCGTAGTTCTCCCGCGCCGCGTTTGGATCTTGAGCTTGAGCGCGGGATTTCTCTCGATCAATCCATCATCTACGCAAAACTCAAAATACTGGCAGATCTCGTGCTTGACGAACGCGATGGTGTCCGACGTATAATCCTTGTCAAACAATCTGTTTAATACTTTTTGCAAGAGATCTTTGCTGACGGTATGGATAGTATAGTCGCCGATCACCGGCAGTATATGTAACTGCGCCATTCTGAAGTACTTCTCAAACGTCCTCGATCCGACCATCTGCCGTTTATAGGTCAGTAGCCAATCCATCATATGCTCTCTGATCTTGCCTACGTCGGGAACTTCCTCTATTCGTTTCCCATCTTTCATGTAGGGAGCCAATTTGACTACGACCGCGCTCCTCGTTTCACCCGTTGCCGTCTTTCGTATCTGCTTGCCGTTCTCGTCAAAACCGACGGTGATCTGTCCCACCCATACGCCGCGCTGCTTGTTGAAATAGAAGGAGCCTTCGTTATTCGCGCGTTTGTTATTCTTTTTTCTCGCCATCTTATCCTCCTACCAACTTGCTGATTTGCCATGCGACGAACGCGGTGATGCTCGTCACTTTTCGATTTCCGAGTTGAACGATGGGGAACTGGTTGCTATTTAATAAGGCTTTCGCCGAATCGCGTCCGATCCCCATAATCTCCATAATTTCCTTATATCCGATAAAGGATTTGTTGTACTTCTTCGTTAGCCGATTCACCTCTTCCGTGATCAGCTGCTCCACATTCAAACTTTGAAATTGATACCTCAATGATTACCCTCCTTCCACAAAAAGGAAAGGGGAACTCACTTGCCTTGCTTTGCGACGTACTCTTTCAACGCCTCGTATCCGAATTGAATCAACGTTACCTTGGAGAGCCTGTTCTTCTCAAGAAACAGGTCAATTTCCTCCGCAATCGGGCGCGGAATACTCGTGCCCCATACCTTATTCGCGGATCTCCGTTCTTCAGCGTGTTTCGCTTCGTATTTGTTATATGCCGCTCTTCTCGGCGTGCTTTCTTTTCTTGCCATTTCCAAACCTCCTAAACGTAAACGATTTCTTTTAATATCTCTTCTTCGATGAGCTGGTGGATCTCCTGCCTGATCCTGACATCGTGCATATATTCCCCAGTCAATTTATACTTATCGAGTTTTGACAATTTCTCATACATGGCGTCCCTCATTCGGTGTGCCGCCGCGTCCACTCCGTGTAAGTATTCCGGTAAATTCTCTATCGACCAATATTTGCTTACGTTGTGTTCTTCGAGATACTTCTTTGCAAGCGTTCCGTACTTTCCATATAGGTGCTTGACGGGCTTGACAAGGCTCTCATAAACCTGTACTTCCTCCACGGTCAATGCCTCTCCGGCTTCGGCTTTTCTCATAATTTCTTCATTATCCATACTCAACCTCCCGAATAGCTTTTGTCGTATTTATACGATACAGGCATCTTTGTGCTATGTCAAGCTCTTTTGGGAAAATTTTTCATTATTTTCCCCAATAATATTTGCTTTTCGGTTTCTCGTTTACATTTGCTTTTGCCTCCTCTTGTTTCTGCTTCATTTCCATTTCCGCTTCGATCTCCTGCAATCGGTTGTGACACGCGCGTGTGTGCGGCGTGAATAGATCGGATATAGCGGAGAACAGTCCGTTCGTGATCCCTTTGATCTTCCGCGCCGAGATCGTCAGGTTGCGTTTTAATACCTTGTCGTTGGTCTTGTAACGGCGACGGGGATCGCGGGTATAGGTTTCATTCTGTATATCCCGTACGTGCTTTAAGACGATATTTCCAAGTCGCCGTCGGTAGTCCCATTCGAGTGCTTCGATGGTATGTAACGCTTTCAGTTCGTCGCCAAGCTCCGTGAAGCCTTCCATGTGCTGAACACAATGCAATTCGGTATCGGCTTGCGCCTTGTACCAACCGCCCATCTTTTCTCTCAGCTTTGCCCCTTTGGTTTTTACTTCATTGCGGAATGCTTCGTCCGCCTTTTGCGCTTCGGGGTTGCAGAGGATCAGCCAGTCGGCGATCATATCGATCGTGTCTCGATGGGGTGCCATCTCTTTGCTTGCATAGTATAACGGTTTATCTCGCGGCAACTTCTCGGCGAGATCTGTCATCCATC
>CAMOUZ010000022.1 GCA_946626795.1 uncultured Clostridia bacterium | reverse complement strand
TGGTGGACAATAAGGGACTCGAACCCCTGACCCTCTCCACGTCAAGAAGACGCTCTACCAACTGAGCTAATTGTCCATTGGGTAGTGTTATTGTAGCACAGTGGGAAAAGATTTGCAAGCACTTTGCGCATTAAATTCCGTGATTCTGCGCTTTTATTCATCGAGAAGAGGAGAGGGGAGGTCGGCGGCTCTTTTTCGCAGTTCGCGCGGAGACGATTTATCGCAGTTTTGCTCGGAGGTTCCCGGGCTTCGCATCCTCTCTCTGGGGCTGATCGCCGCTTCCCGAGCGCGTCTTCCCCGCCCCGATTTTTCTCCCTTGCGGCGCGGTGAAAAAGGTTGCTCTCGGCGCGGCAAAATGTTACAATGGTGTAAGTATGAAAGAAAACGTTTTGCGAAAATTAAAGACGCGGGATATGGCGCATATCGCCCTCGGCATGGCGCTCATCGCCATCTGCGCGTTCATCACGATCCCCGCGACCGTGCCTTTCACTCTTCAAGTCTTCGGCATTTTCTTTGTCCTGGAATATCTCGGCGGGAAGCGCGGCGCCATCGCCGTATGGCTTTATCTCGTTTGCGGCGCGGTGGGGCTCCCCGTCTTCTCCGGTTTCCGCGGAGGGTTCTCCGTCCTTCTCTCCGCGACGGGCGGTTTTATCATGGCGTTCGCCGCCGTGGCGCTCCTTTATTTCGTGCTTTCTTTCTTCAAGCTTCCGCGCTGGGCGCATTGCCTCGTGGCGGCAGTCTCCCTTCTTTTGATCTATTTCGGCGGATGCGCTTGGTTCGTCTTCATGATGGGCGGCACGCTTGTCCATGCGCTCCTCGTTTGCGTCGTCCCCTTCATTGCGCCCGACATCGCCAAGATCGTCCTTGCTTTCTTCCTCTCCGCGCGGCTTTCCAAGCTGAGAGTTTGATTTTGGAAAATCGCGCAAGGATTTTTCAAAAACGCGGCTTTTTAAGTCTCATTTAAGCTTTTTGCTTTATTATTCGTGTATAATAGAAGCAGCGCCGCCGAGAGGCGGGGCGAAGGAGGCGGCATGAAGTTATTACTCGCCGAGGACGAAAGGGAGCTCAGTCGGGCGCTCGTCCAGATCTTTACGAAGAACAATTATTCCGTGGACGCCGTGTATGATGGGGCGGCGGCGGTCTCTTATCTCACGGAAGGGGACTATGATTGCGCCGTGCTGGACGTGATGATGCCGAAGATGGATGGGATCACTGTCTTGAAGACCATCCGCAAGGCGGGAAATAATCTTCCCGTGCTCATCCTTACGGCGAAGTCCGAGATCGACGATCGCATCCTCGGGCTGGACAGCGGCGCGGACGATTATCTCACCAAACCTTTTGAAGTGAAGGAGCTCCTCGCGAGGGTGCGCGCCATCACGCGGCGCCTGACCAGCGGCGTGGACACCGACCTCATTTTCGGAAATTGTAAGCTCTCCCGCTCCACCTATATCCTCTCCACGGAGGAGGGCTCCGTCCGCCTCGCGAACAAGGAATTTCAGATGCTGGAAATGTTGATGAGTTCGCCGCGGCAGGTCATCTCGCCCGACCGTTTTATGGAGAAAATATGGGGCTTTGACAGCGAGAGCGACGTCAGTGTCGTTTGGGTGTATATCACGTATTTAAGGAAAAAATTGCTCGCCGTTAAGGCGAATGTATCCATCAAGGCGATGCGAAACGCCGGATACACATTGGAGACAATATGATCAAGAAGATTCGGAAACGCTTCATCCTTCTCGCGCTCTCCGTGGTGGCGGCGGTCATCCTTGCCATCGCCATCGGGCTCAGCGTGGCGAATTATGCGAATATGGTGAAAGACGCGGACGAGATCATCCTCGGCTTGGAGACGGGGAGCGTCGTCCTCCCGCCGGACGTTTTCGGGGGAGGGCCTCCCGAAGAAGGGGGACGAGGGCAGATCATCGAGCCCAAGGGACTCCCAAGGGAGACGGCTTTCTCCGCGCGCTATTTCATCGTGGACGCGGACGAGCAGGGAAATATCCTTCGGAGCGATCTCGGGCGCATCGCATACGTGCAGTCCGGCGACCTCGACGCTTTCGTGGCGGAGGCGGATAAAGAGCAGGGCTTCGTCGGGGATTATCGTTATAAGCGCATAGAGACGGAAAAGGGCTATACTTATATCTTCCTCGACTGCGAGAAAGAGATCGACGCATGCCGTGATTTCGTCATTTCGGGCGTCATCGTGACCGTGGCGGGGCTTCTCGTCATCGGCGTCCTCATCGTCTTCCTTTCCAAGAAGGTGCTTGCGCCCGTCGAGGAGAGCTATGAGAAACAGAAGCGCTTCATCACGGACGCGGGGCACGAGCTCAAAACCCCTCTTACCGTCATCGGCGCGAACGCGGAGCTTTTGGAGCTGGATATCGGCGAGAACGAATGGATCGACTCCATCAAGGGGCAGGTGAAACGCCTCGGAAAGCTCACGAAGGAGCTGGTCTTCCTCACACAAATGGACGAGGGGAATAAGGATCTCCCGAAAGGGAAATTCTCCCTTAAAAATGCCTTGGAAGAGGTGGCGGACGGGCTGAAAGAAGCCGCGCTCGTCGCAGGAAAAAAAGTCTCGATCGAGGCGGAGGACGTGGACGTCTTCGCGAATGAGGAGATGATCCGCCGCGTGCTCGGTCTTCTCCTCGACAATGCGATCAAATACGCGGAAAGCGAGGCGATCGATGTCTCGCTTCGCAGAGAGGGCAAGAACGTCGTTTTGGAGGAAAAGAACGCCGCTTCCTTCCCGAAGGGGACCCATGCGGAGCTCTTCGAGCGCTTTTATCGCCCCGACGCCTCGCGCAGCAAGGATACGGGAGGACACGGCATCGGCCTCTCCGTCGTGAAGTCCGTCGCGGAAGCGCATGGCGGCAGCGTCAGCGCCCTTTCGGACGGCAGCGCGATCACCTTCCGTTTGACCCTTCCCATTGAGGGGAAATGAGTTTTTCGCGGAAATTCAGCTCGAAAGTCCGGGCGCTCAAAAAGTCGGAAAAATAAAAAGAAGTCGGCTCTTTGCCGACTTCTTCGTCTTCTTGTCTTGAAGTAAGCGCCCATTCGCGCCGAATCGCAAGTGCTTTCAGAGCAGGCAAAAAAGCGACATTCCGCTTAGCCCAAAAGCGCGACAGCGAGGGCGCAATAAAGGATGAGGGAGAGCGCGTCTACGATGGTGGTGATGAAGGGGCTCGCCACAACGGCGGGATCGAGTTTCACTTTCTTCGCGAGAAGAGGCAGGAGACAGCCCACGACTTTCGCGATGGTGACTGTGCACATCAAAGAGAGCGAGACCACGGCGCAGGTGAATGGCGTATAGCCCGAGAAGCCGAAAAGCAGATTATCGATGAGCATAAGCTTTCCGAAACAGGCGATCGCAAGGGAGGCGCCGAGGAGAAAAGAGACGCGGAGCTCCTTCCAAAGGACGCGCAGGACGTCTCGCGTGGAGAGCTCATTCAGCGCAAGGGCGCGAATGACGGTGACGGAGGCTTGCGAGCCCGCGTTGCCGCCCGTGTCCATGATCATCGGGACGCAGGCGAAGAGCACGGTGCTGATGAGAGCGAGTTTGCCCTCGTAGGTATTCAAAATAAGCCCTGTGAAAGTGGCGGAGATCATGAGGACAAGGAGCCAAGGCAGGCGGTTTCGCCAGATGCCGAAGACGCTCGTTTTGAGATATGGTCTGTCGCTGGGCTTGACAGCCGCCATTTTGGTGATATCCTCGGTATTTTCCTCTTGCAAGACGTCGATCGCGTCGTCTACGGTCACGATACCCACGAGGCGCATTTCGTCGTCCACGACGGGGATGGCGAGGAAGCCGTATTCCGTGAGCAGGCGGACGGCGTCTTCTCGGTCGTCTGTCGTATGCGCGTAGACGAGGTTCGTCTCCATGATGTCCTCCACCTTCTTGTCTTTCGGGGAGAGGAGGAGATCTTTCGCTGTGACGATACCGATGAGTTTCTTTCCTTTGTCCACGACGTAACAGGTGTAGATGGTCTCTTTGTCGATGGCGGTGGCGCGGATCTTCTCATAGGAGTCTTCCACGGTCATATCAGGCAGGAGACAGACGAACTCCACCGTCATGATGCTCCCCGCGCTGTCTTTCGGATAGCGCAGGATCTCATTGACGTAGGCACGGGTCTCGGGGTCGCTCTGCGCGAGCATACGCTTGACTACGTTCGCGGGCATCTCTTCCACGATGTCCACCACGTCGTCCACGAAGAGCTCTTCCATGACGCCGTGCAGTTCCACGTTGCTGAGACGGGAGAGCAGGGCTTCTTGCGCGTCGGGATCCATCTCGACGAAGGTGTCCGCCGCAAGGTCTTTCGGGAGGAGACGGAAGAGGACGAGGGTCTCTTCGGGGGTCATCTCTCCGAAAATGCGAGCGATATCCACTTCGTTCATCTCGGCGAGGAGGGGTTTCACGACGGGGAAAGCGCGCTTACGGAGCAGGATGGTGAGCGCGTCCGTGTCGGCGAGTTTCACCGCGCTTTCGACGGGGGAATCTTCGATGAGCGGGACGACGTCCTCCGGATCCAGCTCGTTCAGAAGCAGGCGAAGCTTGTCGTGATGCAGTCCGTCCGTGATCTCGCGCTGTTTTTCGCGAGGGAGAAGCAAAAAGACTTCCGCCAAGACGGGAATATCCATCTCGTGGCATAGGGGAAGGAGGGTGTCGGCGTCCAAACAGGCGAAAACGCTTACGATCTCCGGAATCTCTTTTTCACAAAGAAACTCGGCGGCGGCAACATAGTTACCGACCTCCGTAAAGTCGAATATATTCTTTTCCATTGTCAAAATGAAGTCAATAAAAGGAAAAAATCAGGCGAGGCGACAAGCCACGTTACTTCGTCCGATATCGTCCCCGTCACATAAGTGAACTTTCATGACTTGTACCTCCTTTTTAAAGATAGGTTCATTATAGGACGGGATTGCAATGCTGTCAATAGCTCTGCGAAAAAAAAGGGCGATGTCTCGCCCCGAAAAATCATTCTTCGTCTTCGTCCTCTTCGTCCTTTCCCTTTTTTGCGGGCTGGGGGGCGGGCTTTTTGAAGGTGATCTTTTCCACGGGATAGGTCTTGACGACGAAAGTGTCGTCCGACGTGACTTTGCAAGTGACGGTCTTTTTCAGCATGTCCACGGCTTGGACGACGGCGGGACCGTCGGGCGTCGTGACCTTCGCATTGAGCTTGGGCATGATCTTGAAGACCTCGGCATAATAGTCGTTTTCGTATTTCAGGCAGCACATCAGCTTTCCGCAGATGCCGCTGATCTTCGTGGTATTGAGGGAGAGACCTTGCACTTTCGCCATCTTCACCGTGACTTTCTCGAAGTCTTTTAGGTGCGCGCGACAGCAACATTCTCTGCCGCACATGCCGAGCGCTCCGCGCAGTTTGACGTCGTCGCGCTCATAGAGCTGGCGAAGCTCGATCCTCGCATGCAGGGCGGAAGCGAGTTCTTTCACGAGATCGCGGAAATCCACTCTGTCCTCCGACGTGAAATAAAGCGCCACCCGCTTGCAGTCGAAAGAGACCTCCGCGGAGATAAATTTCAGCCCGAGACCGAGGGCGGTCGCCTTCTCGCGCGCGGTCTTTAAGGCGCGCGGCTCGCTCTCCTTCGCCTTCTTTGCAAGGTCGAGATCCCGTCCCGTTGCCCTACGAATGACCTTTTTCAGTTCCTTCGGACATTCCTCTTCGGGTACGATGACGTTCGCGCGGACGACCTGTCCGAGCTCATTTCCCTTTTGCGTCTCCACGACAACGAGATCCCCGACCCCAAAGGCGACGTCGCCCGGGTCGAAAGAATAGGTCTTCGCATTGTGTTCGAATTTTACGCCAACGATTATCGGCATTTGTATTTTACCTCCACCATTTTAAGCATCAAGTAGTCCGCCACGTTTTGCGCAAGGCAGTTCGCCTTCAAACGTATGCGGCAGGTCGTTATGACGTCCAGCGCCGCGCCGAGCGCCGCCGTCGTGTACATCTCCGCGATCTCCGCAAGGTCCTCCGCGATCTCCGAAAGCGTCGGGGGAAGTCCGAGATGGAGCTTCACCGCGTCTCCCAGCACGATCTCCAAGATGGAGAGGGTGGAGAGGATGCGATCTTTCGAGAAGAAGGGGGCGCGGAGGAAGGTGCGTATGTCCGAGCTCTTTTTTAGGTTCCGCACCATGCCGGACACTTCGGAAACGTGCCGCGCGAAATCTTCGTCCGCCGCAAGCGCACGCGCCCTTGTGAAACTGCCTTGACCGATCCTAGCGCCGCGCGCGGCTCTTTCGGGGGAGACGCCGCTGCGAAGCAGTCCTTCGCGGAGAGCTTCTTCGGGAAAGGCGGACAAGATGACCTGTTTCACCCTCGATAAGACCGTCGGGAGCGCGCTCGCCGCATTCGCTGCGGAGAGGATAAAATGAACGCCCGGATAGGGCTCTTCCAGCGTTTTCAGAAGCTTATTTTGCGCTGCTTCCGAGACGCGCTCGAAGTTCTTGAAGAAATAAAGCTTCGCGCCGCCCTCAAAGGAGGTCATTCCCGCGTCTTCGGTCAGGGCGGACATCTCTTCCACGGAGAAATTTTCTTCTCCCTCCGCGAGATACTTGACGTCGGGCTTGGAACGCATAAGCACCTTGCGGCATTCTTTACATTCCAGACAGGCGTCCTCGCAGTAGACGCGCATCGCGATGAGGGCGAAAAGGGTGTCCAGAGCGTCCTTGTCCTCCGAAAGGATGAAATAAGCGTGGGAGAATTCTCCGCGTCGCAGGTCGGATTCGATGGTTCGGAAGGCAGAGGACTCACGCACCTCTTTCTCGTATCTGAGGTCGGCTTTCATTTCGTCAATATTTTACCATTTACCGTGCCGAAAAGTCTATCTAAATTCGCACGTAGGATCCCGACGCTCTCTTCCGTGAAGATCTCGCCCGCTCTGACGAGGGGCACTCCCGGAGGATAGACGCCGACGTCTTGCACGCTCACTTTCCCGATAATGTCGGATATATCTGCATATTCCGCATTTTTTCCTTGAAAGGAAGACGCCAGGCGAAAAGCCTTTTTCAGGCTGCGGACGTTATAAGGCGTCACGATGAGGACCAGACGGTCGCGATCGGACGCTTCCGCGAAGATCCCCTTCTTTTCGAGGTGTGCCGCGAGGGCTTTCCCGCCGTTTTCGCGGAGGATGACGACGCGCGTCGGATCGTCGTTTCGGAGAAAGGTTAGGTTCGGATAGCGCTTTTTCGCCTTCTCGATGCGGCGGATCACGTCGTCGTAATAGGCTTCGCCTTTCCGCAGGAAAAGGTCTCTTGCGTAGTCCATACTGCACATCACGAGATAAGAGGGGCTCGTCCCGATGACCTCCGCTCTCGCTTCACGCGCCGCCGCGTCCTCCGACTTTTTTACGTGCAAAAGCGCGCCTCCCGTGAAGACGGGCAAGGTCTTATGCATGCCGTGGATGACGTAGTCCGCGTAAGAAACGGCGCTTTCGGGCAGCAAGGAGCTGAAAGCGAAATGCGCGCCGTGCGCTTCGTCCACGAGGAGCTTCGTGCTTTTTTTCGCCGCAAGCGCCGCGAGACGGGGGATGTCCTTTATTTCGCCGTAGTAATTCGGACTTGTGACGCATAACACGTCGAAATCCGCGTCTTCCGCCGCTTCCTCGTCTTTCAGATGTATACAATCGATCGAAAAGAGGCGAAGGGCGGAATGGAAGGACTTGTGCATGTCGCCGAGAAAGGCGAGCTTTTTTCCGCGGAGCATATAGAGCGCGGTTTGTACGGCGTCCGTGGCGCCGCCCGCGAAGAAAAGGGTGCTCTCCGCGCCGTATGCCTCGGCGGCGAGTTTTTCCGCTTGGAGGATGACGCCTGTCGGGGCTTGCAGATTGTCCGTAAAGCCGAGTTCCGTGACGTCATAAGGCGCGGAGGCGTAAAGCCCCCGTCCATTGCCGCCGTGCGAAGGCATATGGAAGCGCTTCCCGCGGTATTTTCTGACGACGTCGTAAAGAGGGGTCACGGCTCCACGTATCCTTTCATGTCATTGAGGAGGGTCTCCGCCTTCTCCGTTGCTTCTTCGGCGTTTTTGCCGCCGCAAGAGACGTAAAGTTTGAGCTTCGGTTCGGTGCCGCTCGGGCGGATGACCACCCAATCTCCCCCTTCGAGCGCGTAATACATCACGTCGCTCTTCGGGAAGTCGATTTTCTCCTTTTTGCCAGAAGAATAGGTCTTTTCGCTTGTCATGAAGTCGGTCACGGACTCCACTTTATATCCGGCGATCTTCTTGATCTCCACGTCGCGGAGGGTGCGGGTCTTCTCGCTCATGATCGCCATGCCCTGCAAGCCTTTGAAATAGACGGAGATGGTCTTCTCCGCATAGTAGCCGAGAGTGCGATAGATCTCTTGGAGCCTCTCGTAAAGGCTGATGCCGACGCTCTTGTAATAGCAGACCATTTCCGCAAAGAGCATCGTAGAGACCACGGCGTCTTTGTCCTTCGCGTGGGTGCCCGCGAGGTAACCGTAGCTCTCTTCGTAGCCGAACATGAAGGTGTGTGCCCCCGTTTTATGGAAGAGGTCGATCTTCTCGCCGATGAATTTGAAGCCCGTCAGCACGTCGAAGCAGACGGCGCCGTAATGTTCCGCCACTTTGCGTGCGAGGGAGGTCGTGACGATGGTTTTGACGCAGGCGGCGTTCTTCGGAAGGGTGCCCTTCTCTTGATGACGGCGGAGAATATAGTCCATCAGGAGCACGCCGGTCTGGTTACCCGTAAGGAGAACGAAATCTCCCGTGTCTTTGCGCACGGCGACGCCCATTCTGTCCGCGTCGGGATCCGTGCCGATGACCACGTCGCTCCCAAGCTCTTCCGCGAGCTTGATGCCGAGGGTCAAAGCGTCGGGCATCTCGGGGTTCGGCATCTTCACGGTCGGGAATTCCGCGTCGGGAAGCGCCTGCTCGGGCACGACGTTATAGGGGATATGCATGCGGGAAAGGATGGTGGTCACGGGCTTATAGCCGCTTCCGTGCAAGGGGGTATAGACGATTTTGAGATCGCCGCCTTCTTTCGCCACCGCTTCGGGGGAGAGGGAGAGTTTTTCGATGATCTCGAAGTATTTTTCGTCCACGCTTTTGCCGATGACGGTGATATAATCACCGAGGGCGTAGCCGTCCTTTCCGAGGACGTTCTCGCGCGAGGGGTCCACGTCCGCCTTTCCGATGCCGAAGTAATCGCGCTTTTCGATGTATTTCACGACGCGCGCCGTCGCTTCTGGGGAGAGCTGTGCGCCGTCTTCGCCATAGACTTTATAGCCGTTGTATTCCTTGGGATTGTGACTCGCCGTGATCATGATGCCCGAGAAAGTATTAAGATATCCCACGCTGAAAGAGCAGAGGGGCACGGGACGGACGTCCTCGAAAAGATACGCCTTGATCTTGTTATAAGCGAGCACGCGCGCCGCCTCCATCGCGAATTCGAAGCTCATTCGCCTTGTATCGTAGGAAATCACCACGCCGCGCTTCATCGCATCTTCGCCTTGTTCCGTGATGTAATCCGCAAGTCCCGCCGTAGCGCGCGCCACGGTGTAAAGATTCATCCGGAAGGTGCCGAGCCCGATGGTGCCGCGCATGCCCGCCGTCCCGAAGGCAAGAGGCAGACTGAAACGCTCTTTCAGCTCTTTTTCGTCTGCGGCGAGCGCTTCAAGCTCCGCTTTCTCCTCCGGCTTGACGGACGCAAGCCAATGCTTGTAATTCTCCGTGTAATCGTTCGACATAAGATACCTCCGAACTTAATATTTTTTTGAAAAATTCGATGATTTCGCGTTATTTCATTCCGCCCGAGACTTCGAGGATCTGCCCCGTGATATAGCCTGATCTCTCGTCCGAAAGGAAGAGAACGGCGTTCACGACGTCCTCCGTGGTCCCCATTCGTTTGATGGCGAGAGCGGAGAGGAAATCCTCTCTTTCTTCTTCGGAGAAACGGGCGTTCATCTTGGTGTCGATATAGCCCGCGGCGACGGCGTTCACCGTGATGCCGAGGCTTCCCGCTTCCGCAGCAAAGGTCTTCGTAAAGCTCTCCACCGCCGCCTTGGACGCCGCGTACGCGCCTTCGCAAGGCGCGGGGCGGCTCCCCCAGATCGAGGAGATATTCACGATTCGCCCGCCCGCAAGCATTTGTTTCGCCGCCCAAACGGAGGTCAGGAAGACCGAGCGCGCGTTGACGGCGAAGATCTCGTCCCATTTTTCCGCCGTGGTGTCGAAAAGGGTGTTGTAATCGTCGATCCCCGCGGCGTTCACGAGGATGTCGGGCGCACCAAAGGTGCGAAGCACGTTGTCTAAGGCACGCAGGGTGTCCTTTGCGTCGCGAAGATCCGCCTTTTGCGTCACGGCGAGGAGCCCCAGCGCGGCGCCTTCCGAAGCGAGCGCATTTGCCGAAGCCTCATCCGAAAAATAAAGGATCGCCACGCTGTCTCCTCTCGAAAAGAAGGCGCGCACGATCGCGCTGCCGATGTCTCCGCTTGCTCCCGTCACCAATACTTTCATTCTTTCTCCCTCCAATTTGCCTGTAAGGCAAGGTTTACGATGCCGCTGAAAATGCGGGAGGTCTCATTCGCCACGAGATCGGGCGTGAGCGCGGTCACTGCGAGCGTCGGGTCTTTATAAGAGGTGTATCCGAGGAAATCGTACCCCGCTCTTTCCGGAATGGGCAAGGCGAGCGTTTCGCCGTAGACATACGTTTCGGGGAAGTCCTCTTTTTCCGCGTCGGTCAGTCCGTAATAAAGGATGGGGTATTCGTTGGGGAGAAACCAAGCGCGAAGGGCGAGGTCGCCTCTCGTGCCGACGGGGATGGAAGTTATCGGCGTATGGGTGGGGTCAAGGGCATACGTCCATTTTACGAAATGGAAGAAAGGATCGGCGGTCGGATTCGCAAGAAGGATCTCCGTCGCGCCGTTGTAAGAAGTGGGATTCGAGGCAGCGTTTCGTCCCTGCTCCAAAAGATACCTGATTGTATAAGACTTCGCGACTTCCACGGCGTATAGGGTGAGATCCTCGGTCAGGGGAGAGGAAGGATCATACTCCTTCTTGGAGGTGAGATCCGCAGTCCAGATGATGACCGTGCCGGGCGTCGGCTCCACGGAGAGGGAGGGAAGCGTGATGACGGCGCCTTCCTCTTCCGTCAGAGCTTCGGGCGCCGTCGTTTCGTCGGAAAGATAAGAAACGTCGAAACGGACGGTATGATATACCGTCTTGTTTTTCGTCTTGCAAGCGCCGAAGCAGAAGGTCGTTGCAAGGATAAGGATCAAAAGGGGGAGAATCTTTTTCATATCAGTCATTCGTCATACGACATTTTGAGACCGAACTTGTATTTGCCGTCGATCCTTGCGAGCACCACCCGACCCATCAGCCAATCCGATTGAATGGGGCCGTAGTCTTCGCTGTCGAAGCTGTTGTCGCGGTTGTCGCCCAAGACGAAGAGCTCGCCTTCGCCCACCGTCCAAGAGGCGTCGGGCAGGGTCTTCACGCCGTAGCCGAAGAGGGTCTTGGAATGCATGACGAAATCATTTTTCACTACGCTCCCGTTCACGTAAAGCTGGGCGATGCCGGGATTTGCGGGATCGTCGCGGATCTCGATGGTATCGCCGGGAAGCCCGACGACGCGCTTGATGACGCAGGTGTAGTCGCTGTCGGAGGAAGATTCCTCTTTGACATGGGGGATCTTATTCACAAAAGGCATCGAATTGAAAAAATCCGAAATGGTGATGGAGTTCGAGGGATTCTCCGTGGTCACATTGTCGCTGTTCGGACGGTAAAAAACCACGACGTCGCCGCGCTTGATCGTGAAAAAGCGTTTTTGCACGAAGACTTTGTCTCCTTCCGAATTGATCGTCGGATACATCGAGGAGCCGACCACGCCGACGGGGGCGAGGAAGAATTGTTGCACGATGCCGACCAAAACGACGGCGATGAAAAAGCATATTACGATCTCGACCAAAAGTCGAAGCGCTTTGCGACCTTCATTGACTTCGCTCATATCCACCTACATCCAAAGGAAATTATTATAGTATTTATCGTCTGTGTCGGGAAGGATTATCCCGAGCAGCCCTTCCCAATCTTTCATCGGGATGAGCTCTTCCGTCTTGAAATCATCGGTTTCGAGCGAGAGCCGAGTCCATTCTTCGCCCTCCACCTCACAGAGCGCGGTATAGCGGAGGATGCTGTCGCCTTCCGCCTTCAAAAGGCAGATGCGGACCGTCGAATCCTTTTTCGAATATACGCTGATATGCAGGGAAGACGCCGGCTCGTATCGTCCCGTTTCGGAGAGGATGTTCGTGCGAAGCAGCCCCTTTCCCGCAAAGCCCGGCACGCCGTCCGGGCATTCCGCGATGCGGAAATCACCCTTGTATGAAATGAAAGTTTCTTTTGAATTATCCGAATAAAACCCGTGATCGGACGCCGTATCCAAGAGGAATTGGCTCGTATGATAGGGGTGGGTCGAAGAGACAAGGGAGCAGGATGCTTTCGTGGAGAAAGTCATTCCGCCGGAGACCGTCGCCGTCGCGTAGGAAATGACTTCGCGATCGCCCGCCCAGACGGGGACGTCCGCGACATAGGTGCCGTCCTCTTTCTTTTTCATCGGGAATTCGTGCCAATGGCGGTATTCCGCGGGGGCGTTATTGTAAGAGAGATGCAAAGACGCGGCGCGCACGCTTCCCGCGGGCTCGCGAAGTACGAAACGCACGAAACCGTCCTCCTGCGAAGAGGTGAGACGGAGCTCGGGGGTCTTGTCGCCGCGGAGGGTCTTGTCCAGCCATTTATAGGTGGAGAGAAGGTCCGATTCGTCGATCTGCCCGTTGAGACGCGGCGTGACCGTGATGGTGTAAGGGACGGTCTCGGGGATCTGGTGGATGACTTCGCTGATCTTTTCCACGTCCCCGCCGTGTTGATTCGCCGAGGTGGCGACGAGACAGGGACAACGCACCATACGCGCCGCGCTTTTCGCGCTGAGCGCCATGATATAGCTGTCCGCATTCGAGCTGTCCTCTTCGAGGACGGGGGGCTCGGAATAATCCCCCAAGAGCGCGATGAGCGCGCTTATTCTTTTGTCCATCGCCGCCACTTGCCAAGCGACGTCCGCCGCGGAGAGCGTGCCGAGCACCGCCATGGTGGCTTTCGGATAGAGATATTCGAGGAGAGTGAGGGCGCGGCGCACGATCTTCGCCCAAAGGAAGACGGGGGAGTGCTTCGCAGAAGGCGAGGCCAGAAAACGATCGGGCTTGCCCGCCGCGAAAGAGGCGTAATCATAGGCGGACGGGTATTTCGTGGCGTTCCCGTTCTGATCGGGGATGCCGCTGACGTCCACGGTGACGACCGCGAACCCACGTTTCAAGAGCTCGTCGAAACTGCCGGAAATGGGGCGTTGCTCGGGCTCGGTGAGCACCGAGATCAAGATGCGCTTAGGCTGCGCCGTCGCGGATTTGATCTCCGCAAAGGCGCGGATCTGTCCTTCTTCGCTCGTCTCCGCGGTAAAATAGACGCCCTTGCGCCGCAAGTCGCCTTCTTCGTTATTATATGCTATTGCCATGTCGAGCGGCGCGGCTTGGGGATCGAAGTCCTGCCAGAGCTGCACCGGCGTGAGAAATTTGATGGTCATCACACGTCTCCGTTTTTATCTTGCGTATATTTTACTCCGAAAAACGCAATCTGTCAATTATTTTGCGCGGCGGGCGCGGCGCCGCCGCACTTACGTGGGCGTGCAAACGGCTTCGTCAATGCTCGATCTCCACGCGCCGCAAGCCGTTTTTCGCAAGATGTTTCCGCCGAGGACGCCTCTCTTTTCGCGCTTTTTCCGCCTCGTTTTTCGCTCGGATCTCCTCTTTTTTCTTTCTTCGCGCGAGGCGCTTTTCCTCTCTTTCTGCAAGCCGTTTTCGCCTCTTTTCCTCCCTTTTTTCAAGGAAGGGACGGAGCCTTTTTTCAAGGGACTTTTCCGCCTTGCGATATCCCTTGATCAAGGGACTCGCGACCTTCGCCGCGAAC